>JAGCAL010000019.1 GCA_017652715.1 Candidatus Saccharimonadota bacterium
CGTCGACTGGCTTCAGAATAAAGAAGTCATCGTTGAAAAGCCAAAAGTCTTCCGTGATGTCATCATTCTTGCATACCTCCACCATCATATTGCGTACGTTCTCCCACTTTCTAGGGGCATTCTGAACGCATTTCACATAATGGTCTGGTTTCATGTCGACAGGGCATCCGCCATAAAACCACACATCTCTATACTTCCAATTCTCAGCCAGCGACCGAAGGGAATAGCGTAGTTCCTCATTATGGGGGCACTCTTTCACGAAATAAACCACATCATACTTACCACAATGTCGTTGTTTGAATCCGAACCGTGCGAATGTGGGGGATTTATAATGGCGTCGACACTGGTTTACAATCCATTCGGCACCATCTATCCAATCTCTCCCACCATCCTTAGCCAGCTTCGCTAAACGCCCCCTCAACATGGCGTCTAACGCTTCCAGCTTCTCACGGTTCAACCCTCCACGACATAATGACTGTTTGTCATCCAAATAATGGTCGTACAAGCGTACTGCAGACTGTCTAAGCCCATGGTTCGCAATAAATGCCTCTACATTGAACATCTCGTCCTCACCGAACTGTAAGCCCTTTATGAAGCGAATTTTATGTTTGCGAAGAAAGTCGAGCTTGTAGAGTTTATTCGTTGTGAACTCCCAGTAATCAACCGCCTTCGGTAAATCATAATCACCCCGTTCAGACTGAGGGTGTGGCGCTCTTGTGCCGTTTCCCATCTTATACTGTCCGAACTGAATGATATTGTACTTACCGTCTGCCGTCATCTTCGCCATAGTTTCGAGTGCATCTGGCTCATAAGCGTCGTCGGCATCTAAGAATGTGACATAATCGCCACTCGCCTTGTCCATGCCATAATTGCGAGCTTCTGACACACCTTTGTGCTTAGTACGGTATAATATAAACCCTAGCTTCTCATACTTCTTGCAAATCTTCTCGCTACCGTCATCCGAGCCATCGTCCACAATAATCACCTCAGCCGTTTTGTCGGTCTGATTGTAAACGCTCTCAAGGCATCGCTCTAGGAATGGTTTTTTGTTATAAACTGGAACAATCACACTAATCATTTTCTACCTCACTCTCAATATACACGTCCATAGGGTCATTCTTCACCTCCTTCTGGTCCATCCAAATCAAATAATTCTTGTATAAGGCTTCCTGCCCTTGATGGTTGTTCGTCCCATATAGAATATATTTGGCACTCTGCAATTATCGTAAGTAGTCTAACTATTTTTTCTTGGTTACTCATTCTTCACCTCCGAAAAGTAAATCTAGGTCGCCTACAATATCTTCTGAGTAAGTGTCATCATCAACCTTGTAAAATATTGAGCCAAATCTTTTATCTGTTTCATAAGTTTTACCTATGAACCTATATCCTTTATCTTTCAACCGTTTCCAAGCCTTGAGCTTCTCTACTGCTTTCTCGGCTTCTTCTTTGGTTTCAAAATAGTTGCCGAGCTCTTTTCGTGCCATATCTTCTTCATCATTAGCATCATTCATAGCTTTAATTCTTCCGCCATAGTCCATGAACCAATACTCTTTCAGTTTTTCCGGAACATCCTCCCACTCCTCGGCAAGTTCGGCGAGAGAATTGTATTCGTAATCATAGGATTCTATCCCGTTTTTTCTTATACGGATTTTGCCATAGAGATTTTCGAATATCTCACAAGTCTCTATTATCTCTCCCGTCTTTTTATTTCGTAGTTTCATTTTGCTCCTTTCTTATCATTTCGCTTAGTGTTATCTTCGCAACTCGTTACTTCATGCTCGCAGTACCATTTAGCGGCGTTGTTTAGCTCGATTGCTTCTTCCACTGTTAAATCTTTGACCTTTTCTTTGAAATCACTCATTCGTACCCCTTCTTTGGTTTTTGCCTTCGCCGTTGCGTACGCCTAGGCGACTAGATTTTCTTCCACCCATTGCACCAGCTATTCTAGCGAGCTCTGGGTTAGATGCAAAGCCTTTTCCCACACCAGTAACACTTCCGCCCTTTTTGCCAATTTCAGCGTAGAACCCGTCACCATATTTTAATTTATTAGTTGCAGCGGCTTTCATCCCACCTGCTTTAGTTCCACTCATTTTTCTACCTCCTCATTTAATAATTGGTATTCAGGTTCCGAACCCTTGTCTTCTTCTACTGGTTCGATACCATGCAATATTTGATACGCATCATAATCTTTATCCATGGCTTTCTTTAGCTTGTTATAATCCTTACGAGCTAAATCACGCACCCAAGTCATGATGCTGTCGAACTGTGCGTCAAGCGAATCTTCTTCAAAAGAGATTGCCGCTTGTGTTCGCCTTTTCTTAAAAAATTTCATCTACTGATACCTCCTTATCTTTTTCGATTGCCTGCTCGGCTTCTTCTTTCGTGTGGAACTCGCCGAGCACCTTCCACACACCAGGGCTTTTTAGCCTTTCGGCAAGCCACTTCCCTGCATATTCCACTATTCTGTAGTAATCATCATTCCGCACCTCCATTTTTTATCCTTCGTAATCTTTCCATATCGGACTATCAAACAATCTTTCACGGGTCAATCGCCTCTCGATTTTCAAATCACGAATCCTGCTTAATTCGTCCGACATTTGTTTACGGTTTACATGGTTTTTCAAATAATCACCAAGCGCCGTCTCTTCATCCAATCGAATCTGCCAGCGTGCCATGTTAAGCCACGCTCCGATTTGATTCATGGTGGCACCGTCTTGCCATCCCATTGTTATTCCTTTCTATTATTGGTTTATTATCTAAATTCGGCGCTTTCACGCCTGCCATGTGTGTTATATCCCAGCGGAACGCCAGTCTATAACAATGGTTGAATGTTATTCTTTTCTCATAAAAGAGAAGATGGCGGAATTGTTGCCATCCTCCCGTATATGAGCCTAGCGGTGCGTACCAGCGGTGGAACACCGTCCAACCGTGCTTGTCATCCTTTATATAGATGCTTTTCTTGTCATAAAACACGATTATGAGGTCATCCACTCGCTTAATCGTCACCGCTTCCGCCCTAAATCTTCCCACTTCTACGCTCCTGATTCTGCTGGCATAATATCAGCTTCACTAGCGAAACCAGCTTTCATTTCGTCCTTCTTTTTCACTACATCCGCATGTACCATGATGTCATGTGGAAAACTCTTATATATCTCTTTAAGTTCTGCCATGTCTTTGGCGAGTCCAAGCTTGTCTACAGCATATGACACATCACGGACACTCGGTCCTTTTTGCGTGACCACTGGCTGTGGCTCTTCTTTTGACTTCTGAGCTACTTCCGTGGCTTCCATCTCTTCATAAGGCGTTGTCTCATAACCAGCGACCTTGAGAAGCCATCCGAGCGACATTCTGAGCGCCTTGCCCACTGCCCTTGTCTGCGCCATGCTCATAACGGCATATTCGGCAAATCCTTTCTTGCCTGGTTCACGGTTTGAGCATAATGCCATCCCGTAACCCACGGTTTTGCCTTCTTTATCACGCAAACTGACTTCAGCTCGGTACTTATATTCGCCAGGCGCACTTTGTAGCTGTTCGACCTTCTCCACAAAAGGCGTGATGCCTACCAGCGCTCCTGCGATTTGCCAACCTTCCACATTGATATAATTTTTACCCTGAATTGGCGTATATAGCTTTTTGTCCATAATCAAAGTTTTCAAGCTATTAGCGAATTTCATGATGTCGTTAGGGTTACTCAAACTGACTTCATCTGTTTGTCTAGCTATTGCAATGTTTTTACCCATATATCCTCCTAAAACGGCATTGACCTGCCAAAGCTTAATAGTTTGCCACTACTGAGCCGAGCGAACTCCAGCTCAGTGTCTTTGCTCTCGATATATTCAACTTTAATTTTCATATTCAACTCCCATCCTTTTCTTTGCGTAGAATACTGCGCAAACTATCACTGCCACCATTATTTGAAATGGAAACAGCTCCGCCGTTGGTTCGGCGAAAAATATTATTGCGGCGACCACACACGCAATACACATAATTAGTTTTTTCATATTAGACTCCTTTTCTGCTCGACAGCCCCCGTAGTTTGCATGCCGTCGAACAAGTTATATTTGATATTCGGTCATCAGCCCCACGCTAGGTGAATCCGCCAAATGCAACTTAAAAAGTTTCAGTATGAAGTTAAAAGGTCATACATTATAAAGACATTCATCTATATATGAAAAGCTTTTGCCAATGAAAAGTGCAATATTGGTTTAGCATGGGTGGCATCACAATATCGTTTTTGGCACAATATAAGCGAGGATGCACCCAGCACGGGACTGACGACCACATTTCTGTGGCGATTCTTTATCCAAATTGTTAATGACCTGCCAGTTTCATTAGACCAATGAATGAAAACCCGACCTGATATCGAAAAACGACTCTTAGATGAGAGTCGTTAGAATCAGATTCATCTATACTCAATAGCGCCTGCAATCATCTATCTGCCAAGCCTATACTGTTGCATTTTATGAATCAGTTGTGTTATAATGAATACACTGCCGCGATAGCTCAGTTGGTAGAGCGCATCCATGGTAAGGATGAACCAATCAACAGAGGTAAACGGTCTTTTTTGATTCTAACTTCCACGTCTTTTTAAGATACATTTTCGATACTTTTATTATATACCATAATCACAATATAATCAACCCCAAAATTGTGAATTTTCTGACTTTTCCACAACTAAATTGTGTGGTACTTCTCATAACAGCGCCGCAGTGTATTGTCCTCCATATGAGTATATATAGCGGTGGTGTCGAGGTTGGCATGTCCGAGGAGTTTGCTCAACGGTCTAATATCGCCATCATTCTTGATATAATTTGTGGCAAACGAGTGGCGGAAAACATGAGGCGTGACGTGTTTCTCGATTCCAAGCTTCTTTCTAGCATATCTCATAATAAACTGCACAGTAGATATCGACAGACGCTCCTTATACTCATGGGATACGAATAAAGCGTTGGAGTCATCTTTTCGTGAGCCCAAATACTCCGCCAAAAGCTTCTCGGTCCTCTTGTCAATAAAGCACAGCCTTGCTTTCTTGCCTTTGCCTATCACCGTGAAGCTACGGTCATGTATCGAATCCCTATTTAGTGACACTAGCTCTGATACTCGGACACCTGATGAATATAACAGCGCCAGCATCGCTTTGTTTCGCACACTAGAAGCGCCCTCAATCATCGCTGTGACTTCTTGTGGTTCTAGGTATGTTCGCACAGTGTCTTCGTGCTTAGGTATGGGTACGAGCTCCCAGCTTATACAATCCTCACCAACCGCTTCCATATACTTAAGCATGCACCTTAGCCGCAATATATCACACCGAAGGGAATTAGGCTTCCTTTTTACTGCCTCACCGTTTTTGCCTTGCTTATATAACATAAACTGGCGCCACCGATATATCTTTTCTATATCTAATGACGCCAGCTCTATATCTCCTAAATATTCAACCATTTTCCTCTTTACATAATCTGTGTGTTCTACCACCCTCCTCGACTGCCCTTCGATTGTCGCATGATACCGATATTGGTCGAATGCTTCTGATATTTTCATTTTTACTCCTCCTCCACCCTTTAATAGTATTGGTGGGGTAAGAGTACTAATGTTTGATTGGCAACTCTCTCATTGCATTGTTGCAAAGGAATATAAATAATCCAATAGGGTTGTCCACGGTCTTTTTATGTGAATCATCCACAGCGGACCATATAGTGTCTTCTGACAAGTTCCACGCACACTTGAGAAAAAACATTCTCGACTTTGGTGCGTCGTATATTTTCACCAACTTGTCTGCCACGTGTTCAGTGTAAGCGACTTTCTGTGAGCGTTTACTTGTCATTGATTTATCATTGAATTTTCTTTTAGAAAATTTCATTGATTTATCATTGATGCTCTTTGTCCCCATTATAACCTCCTTTTTAAGATGCACAAAATGGAATCCGCACGAGTTTTCCACAAGTGCCTAATTATATTTTATATGACTTTTCCACAACCAGCTCGTACGACGAAGTTTGCAGAATAGTTTTTGTGCGGTAAAGTAAAAACCCGACCGCACTTAATGTACGTTTAGTCGGGTTTTCGTTCATTTGGTCTAATGAAATCTACTTCTATTATACCAAACAATCGTAAATAAATCAATGTCCTACAACA
>JAGCAL010000020.1 GCA_017652715.1 Candidatus Saccharimonadota bacterium
GACCAATAATGCCGTAAAGGATAGTATCTTTCCCTTTTTTAACTTTGCCAGCATCGCCTTGTGAAGTCATATAGTTTATGCCGCCGATAATGACGATGACGACGCAGACTAGACCCAAAACACCAAGAACGCCATTAATGATATTTATTATCATGTTGTCGAGGTTTTGGGTGTTCGTTCCTACAGTGTCGATTCCGCCAGCTGTATTCTGGGCTCCTGGCATTACATTTTCTGCTAGTATTGTTAATCCTTTCATACTTAATTTCCTTTATGATTAATATGTATAATTATATACGTTTTTTTTCGAAAAAGCAATATCTAGATATATAATATTTTTAAAACTATTAAAAATAAGTATTTACCTTTACTCTGTGTGTAGTCGTCTATTATATGCTTTTTCGTTGCCATATAATTTATTGGCCATATCGTTAGATCTATCCGATAATTTTTCGAATAACGAAGTTGACAATAGCGAAGGCGAGGACGCAGACGACTAGGCCGATAAGGGCGTAGAGAATGGTGTTTCTTGCTTTCTGAGTCTTACCTGAATCACCGGCTGAGGTCATATAGTTAACGCCGCCGATAACGACATAGATAACCGCGATTAGGCCGGAGACGGCGATAATGCCGTTTAGGATATTAATGATTAGACCGCTGAATTGCGTTTTGGTTTCGTCATTATTTTTGCCGCAGCCAAGAGCTTCGAAGGCGGGATTGTTCTCTTCGAGGACGTTGCATGGGTTGTCGCACTCCTTGTCAATATAATCTTGGGTTCCTGCTTCGACGCCAGTACACTTACTAGCAAAGGTTGGGGTAGCTAACGAGAGTCCTCCGAGTACAACGGTTAAGATTGCTACTATTAGTTTAATACCTTTTCTTTTCATAAAGACTCCTTTAGGTCGTGATTTGATTAATTAAAAGCGCGGCTTCCGCATTTTCGTTTGCGTCTCTTATTAAGGTCGAAACGAAGGCTGTCATACCAAAGGCAAGAGCGACAATAGCGAGGCCAATGAGGGAATAAAGAATAGCTTGTTTGGCTTTTTGGGTTTTTGTGGAATCGCCGAAAGAAGTTATGTAGGATACGGCGCCATAGACTAGGAAGATTGCTGAAATTAGTCCAGCGATAGAGATGAACCAGTTCACAAGATTAGTAACTAGTTGATCCGGAGTAACACATGTTGTTGTTTCTGAGATACAGTTTCCAAGATTTCCACCGACGAGAACGATCCGGATAGTACCCATAATAAGATTTGCACTTAAGACAATGGCGAGGCCAATAAAGGCGTGGACTAGAGTCTTTTTTCCGGTTGCGACTTTACCGACGTCGCCACCAGAGAAAATATAGCGATAGCCGCCGTATATTACATAGCCGAGAACGAGATAGGCAGCTACAACGGTAATGTCGGCGGCGATATTCGCGACAATTTGCCAGATACCGTTTTTTAAGGTGCTTTCGTCTTTTATAACAACGCCACAGCTCCAAGAAGTTAGACCGAGGAAAGTGTCGCAGGTCGGTGTGATGTAATTATCCTTGTCTTCGGCTAACGCGGGGCTGATTAGAGAAAATGAAAAGGTTAGAGTTATCAAAAGTATATATATAGATTTTTTGAAAATTTTTGTAAATCGATTCATTTGGGTTTATTTTAGCATAAAGTAGGGAAAAAGCCAAATTAACGTTTTCGGAATGAGCAATGGACAGTTTTGACATATGCGCAATAGTATATAATCACTATTGACAAAAAAGCTTATGCGTGCTATAGTAGAAAGAAGCCTTTAAAGGGAGGCTAAAGAGTTGTTGGATGGAAAAAAATAAACTAAAAAGTAGGTTTAGTAAAGTTATTTTTAGCTTGTTTTTTGCCGTCCTTGGTGTTTCTAGTTTGTTTTCTGGATTTATGACTGAGGCGGTTTATGCTGATCCGAATGATGATGTTAGGATTGAGATGGTGGAGCCGGAGGTTACGGATGATGACGAGTCGGAGACTGAAACGGAAGTCGAAGAGGTATTTGAGACTGAGATTGAAGACGAGACTGAAGCCGAGGAGGATAATGCTACTGAAGCCTCTGTTAATGGTTCCAAGGTTAATTCGACTGCTAATGGGGAGAAGAGTTGTAAGAAGAGTTTAGGAGTAATAGGATGGCTAGTTTGTCCAGTGACTGGTGCGATTACGAAGGCTGTTGACTGGTTATATGAGAAAATTGAGAATATTTTAGTGATTGAGCCGATTTCGGTAAAAGATGGTTCGCCGATTTATGAGATTTGGAAATATTGTCGGGGACTTACGAATATCGTCTTTATTATTTTTCTTTTAATTGTGATTTATTCGCAGATTACGGGGTTAGGGCTTTCGAACTATGGGATAAAAAAGGCGCTGCCGAAATTAATTGTGGCGGCGGTTTTGATTAATTTGAGTTTTTTGATTTGTTCGCTCGCGGTCGATATATCTAATGTTATCGGGAATGGACTTCGAGGGGTATTTAGCTCGATTGCTGAGTCAGCAGTTGCAGGGGGTGCTGGGGCGACGATTAGCGAAAATTTGTCTTATGCTGGTATGTACGGTTCGCTGATAGGCGGGGTGGCTTTGTCGGCAATTTGGGGGATTATTGCACTTGAATTTGGTGCGATTTGGATGTTGATTCCGGTCGCATTAGGGGCGATTGTGTCGGTTGTTTCTGGGCTTGTGACGATTGCTCTTCGTCAGGCGGTAGTTGTACTTTTAATTATGATTTCACCGCTTGCGATAGTTGCGTGTATATTACCGAGTACAGATAAGTGGTTTAAGAAGTGGAAAGATTTACTGATAAAGATGTTGATTTTCTATCCGATGTTTTCGCTACTTTTTGGAGCTTCCAATCTTGCTGGGTTTGCGATTATTGCGAGTGCAAAGGATGGGTTTGGATTACTACTCGGGACGGCGGTACAGGTTTTCCCGCTATTCTTCTCGTGGAACTTAATGAAGATGAGTGGGACGTTCCTCGGGGCGATCAATGCGAGAATGAATGCTATTGCGGCGAAGCCGTTTGCAGCGAATCGGGCGTGGGCGGAGTCGCATCGGCAGTTGACGCGTCAGAGGGCTATAGCGAAAGGCGCCACGCCTTCCACTAAGTTGATGCAGTTTTTGTCAAATAGGCAGGTAGCTAGAGACGAAGAAGCTAATGAGTTAGCGGCACACAACAAGTTGCGTGGTCAGGATTATGCGGCGAGACGGAATTACAGAAGGAACGGAACGCCTTCGCGTGAGGGTGAGGAAGCTTATGCAAGGCAAGCGCAAGACATGGTATATGCACGTAGGATTGAGTGGCATAAGAATAATATGAATAAAGGGCTTGGTCAGCTTGAGGCAGTGAAATTAAATGCCAGTGAGGCTCAAAAAGTGAGATTGGAACGGCTTGATATAGCAAACGTAAAGGCTGCGGATGCATTGAAAGTTGAAAAGGCGCGTGGTGAGAAAATTGAGTATGAGAATGCTAAAGGATTTTATGACAGAACAGAGAATGCTATAAATGCACATTTTGATGACGTAAATGAGGGAAATAGCAAATATAAGAGGCATCGTATGAGGAATGGTGAGGATCGAAATGTGGCTCGCGAGAGATATACGATGATGCAGGACATGATGGAGCATGACATACAAGGCGTTCATTATGCTGCAGCAACCGCATCGTATGGGTTTGATACTCAAAAGAAGATGATGGAATCTAAGATGCAAAAATATTTTGAATTAACGCCACCAACAAAAGATGTAGAATATAGGTTGAGTGAATTGACAAAGAACAATGATGCGATTGCAAATATTGATTCTGTTATTGCTGGACTTAGGGTATTAAATCAACGTGGCGATACCGACTTAGTTCGTAAGTACATGAATGAATTACTTAGCCATGGGTTGGAAGTTGGGTCATATGCGTCTCAGTCGTTGGCCAGCTTCTTAATGTTTGATGTGAAGGATAACGACCCATTCCTTAAGAGGTTTGGGAAGTATATCAATTTGGAGACAGCTAATGTTTATAACGAGAATAGGCGTAAGGTGATGAACATAACTTACGATGAGTATATTAAAGGATATCATGACGGGGAACCATCGACGGATAGTAATCCGAGAGGTCGGATGTATGCAAAGAAAGGTGCAGAACAATTGATGCAAGGTACATCGCTTGACAACGTAGAACGAACAGCGTTTGCTAGTTTTGATGAAAGTGTAAAAGAGGCGTATGGATATGATTCTGAACATCCGGAGAAAGCTTGGGATGTGTTAGGTTGGCTAAACAAACGCGAGAAGATTCAAACGGCGTTTGAACCGGCGTTCTTGTCGGCTAGTTTGAAATGGTTGTCCGGTAGCGAACAGATAAGTAGTGGTGTGAGGTTTTGGACTGGTTATGATGTAAAACAGAAGAAGGATGCGGACGGAAATGTAATAACTGACGAAAATGGTGATCCTGAGTATGATTTGGTACCGATTTGGGAAGATAAAAGTTTTGCTGGATATGAGGATAAGGTGAAGAAGTTTTACAGAAAGAAAACAAGTGATTACTTTAAGGATCAGACTACTGGTCAGATACTTGGTATGAGGACAGATTATCGGGATGCCACGATGGAGCATTTAGTGGAGTCTTGGTTGGAGGAGAGTTCTGAGGAAGAGAGTTCTGATGAACGAAGAGCGAAATACGACGAAGCTAGAGCTGAGATTCAAACTAGATATGGCGACAAGAGTCCAGAGGAAGCAAAGATGTTGCGCGATAAGGATTTGAAGAAGCTAAAGATGACTCTGGCTGGGCGACAGCTTAGGACGATTCTGGGTGCCACTGGTAAGCTGGGGCAAATTTATAGAACGAGGCGTTCTGGCGCCGCTAATAATGCAAAAGACTGGATGAGGGGTTGGATTGGGCTTGATGATGAAGAGGCAATGTATAAAGAAGTAAGTCATTATGAAGAACTAAGAAAAAAAGAAAAGAAGGATGGTTCCAAGTCTGATTCTGGCGATGGTGGAGACGGTGACGAGGGGAGAATATATAATGCGTCGGTAAGAAGTAGTATTCGTAATAAGTTAGAAAAAGTATGGGAGGACAATAGAGAAGCTACTAGCGCTGAATTTTATGGTCTCGCATTAGATGCAATAAAGGAATGGTTTGGGGGTGATGAGGAAACGTTGATAGCGAAAAAGTTTAAAGAATTTTATAAGAACAGAACCGAGGGTGGTTCTGTTGATGCATACGACCTAAAGAAGCATCTCGAAGATTTGTTACACGACCCAGATAATTATCCAGATGCATAGATAGTTTATTTATGATTTCTGGTTATGATTAAATAGATTTTTATGGTATAATGATAGTATGGCGCAATATAAGGTGCCTCAGGATGTTGAGGCGGATGATAAACTTCTTGGGCCGTTTAGTTTTCGACAGTTCGTCTATCTTATGATTGGCGGAGCGTTGATTGCACTAGCGGTGGCGCTTTTTCAAATCTTTCCACTACTTGCGATAATACCATTGCCGTTCGTTTTATTCTTTGGGGCACTTGCTTTACCGCTAAAGAAAGATCAGCCTATGGAGACTTATCTTGCGGCGATTGTGTCGTATTATCTAAAGCCGCGAAATAGGATTTGGACGCCGGGGCAGAGAGAGTCGACGATTAATATTACAGCGCCGAAGATTGTTGAGGAAAGCCGGACTCGGGATATTACGGGCGAGGAAGCAACGCATAGATTGTCGTTTTTGGCTGACATTGTTGATACTGAGGGATATGCAATTCGCGGTATTGATAGTACGAGTGGGATGGGGGAATTGGTTGCGGAGGCGAATTCAACCAACGATATGTTTGAGACGAACCATTTTGATCGTTTAGAAGATACGATTGCTAAGGACGAGAATGAGAGACATGAAGAAGTAATGAAAGAAATGCGGAGTGCGATTAAGAAGAGTGAAGAATTTAGAACGGATGACGGGGAGCCAATGATTAGAAAGAAGTTTGAGACAGAAGAGCATAACATAGTTAAGGATGAGATGAAGAATGATGTTGTTGTTCCTGTTTCTAATGCTACTCCTGTTGCTACGAATACGGTTGATACGGGGAGCAATACTACTGTTAATGCAATTGAGAATATAGTTGAAAAACCGGCGGAAAAAGCTAATGAAAATCATGAAAATCGGCAAAATGCTAGTATAATAGAATTAGCCAGTAATCCGGATTTTTCAGTCGCGACGATTGCCAAGGAAGCAAATCGAATAAAAGAAAAGGAGGGCGAAGTTTTTATTTCGTTACGTTAATTAATGGACGCACAGCAGACGAATTTAGGTAACCAGAATATGATGCCGCAGCAAACGCCGCAGCAGATTTTGCCTAATCAGCAAATGCCACAACAGATATTGCCTAATCAACAGATGGCGATGCAGAATCAAAATGTAGCTAGTATTGGTTCGGCGGCGATGCAGGCGAATCAGGCTGCGCCGATTTCGCCGAATAAGGAAAACCCTACTTCGACACAGTCGACGCTACTTATTTCAGAGCTTCGCGACAATGTCGTGATTATGAAAGATGGTTCGTTTAGGGCGGTTGTGGCGTGTAAATCGATAAACTTTGATCTTATGAGTGATATGGAAAGGGAGGGTGTAGAATACTCATATCAGAACTTTTTGAATTCTTTGAAGTTTACGACTCAAATATTGGTACGTTCGCAGAGAGTAGATATTGGTCCGTATATCGAGAGACTAACTGAGATTCGACGAAATAACGACAATATGCTACTTGGTGTTTTGATGGATGACTATATTAACTTTATTGATATTCTGTCGCAAGAAGCAAATATTATGGATAAGTCATTTTTCGTGATTATTCCTTATTATACATCGATTGATGCCGAGAAGGCTTTGCAGCAGACTAAGAATTTCTTTAAGACGTTTTCAAGAACAAAAGCCCCGGAAGTAACACGGATTGATCGAGCAACTTATGATAAGGCGCTTTCGGAATTAGCAAACCGAGTTGATTCGGTTATGTCGGGGTTGTTTCAAATAGGTATTCATTCGGTGCGTCTAAATACAAAAGAATTGGCGGAACTTTATTATAACTTTAATAATCCGGATACGGCAGTACGTGAACCGTTAATTGACTTTTCCCAATTGGCGACAATGTATGTGAAAAAAGGAGAGAAATAATGGCTAAGAAGAAGCAGTTGACTGCGGCGGAAATTGCAGCGCAAAATGAAGCGATGGAGGCGGCACGCATTCAGCATGCTTTTGAGCAGGGGACTAATACATTACGCGATTTGATTTCTCCGTCAGCAATTGAAATTCATTCGGATTATTTTAGACTAGGGAATAAATATGGTCGGACACTTTACGTTTATGGGTATCCACGGACGATTTATACGGGGTGGCTTTCATCTATTATTAATATCGATGAAGTAGTCGATGTTTCAATGTATATTTATCCGGTTGAGTCTGCGGTTGTGATGAAGAATCTACGTACGAAGGCGACACAGCTTGAGGCGTCGATGAATTTGAATATGGAGAAGGGGAAGATTCGTGATCCGGAACTCGAGGCGGCGCTTCAGGATACTGAGGAATTGCGTGACCAACTTCAGGTTGGAGCGGAGAAGTTTTTCCGTTTTGGACTATATATAACATTATGGACGGATTCGCTTGATGAGATGAAGTTTGTGCAACAGAAGGTCGAAACGATTTTTGGCCAGCAGATGATTTTCTCAAAAGTTGCAAATTCGCAACAAGAGCAAGGTTTAAATTCGACCATGCCGCAGTGTACTGACCAATTGCAGATTCGAAGGAATATGAACACTGGCGCCATTTCGACATCTTTCCCGTTTACGTCGGCTGATTTGACGCAGGACAAAGGTATATTATATGGCATTAATATGCATAATAATGGCTTAGTGATATTTGACCGATTTAGTTTAGAGAATGCAAATATGGTAGTATTTGCGAAGTCTGGTGCTGGTAAGTCGTTTACGGTGAAACTTGAGGCGCTACGTTCGATGATGGTCGGGGCGGAGATTTTGATTATTGACCCAGAAAATGAGTATCAGAAGCTTTGTGATGCGGTTGGTGGATCCTATATTAGATTGTCGCTTAATTCGGATGTAAGAATTAATCCTTTTGATTTACCGAAGGTAGTAGATTCGGAAGATGCGGATGATGCTCTACGGGCGAATTTAGTAACGCTACATGGTTTACTTAGATTGATGCTAGGTGGGAATCAGGTAGTCGGAGGCGGAGTTGTACCGGCGCTTTCGGCGAGCGAAGAAGCAGATCTGGATCAGGCGTTAATTGATACATATGCAAGAGCGGGAATTACGTCTGACCCGTTGACGCATCAATCGACGCCGCCGACGATTGCAAATTTGTATGATACACTACTTCATATGGGCGGTTCGGGTCCGCAACTTGCGCAGAGACTTAGGAAGTATACGACCGGTACGTTTGCGGGTATTTTCTCGCAACAATCAAACATTGATATTAATAATCAGATGGTCGTGTTTAATATTAGGGATTTGGAAGATGAACTAAGACCGGTGGCGATGTATATTGTGTTGTCGCATATTTGGAATATTATTAGGGCAGAACAAAAGAAGCGACTTCTGATTGTTGATGAGGCTTGGCAGTTGATGCAGCATGAGGATTCGGCGAATTTCTTGTTCTCGCTTGCGAAGAGAGCGCGTAAATATTATCTAGGACTAACAACTGTTACACAGGATGTGGAAGATTTTATGGGTTCCAAGATGGGACGGGCGATTGTTGGGAACTCTTCGATTCAGTTACTTTTGAAACAAAATGTTTCGGCAGTTGATGTTCTGTCTGATGTGTTTAAGTTGACGGAAGAGGAGAAACGACGATTAGCGAACTTCCCGGTTGGACAAGGGCTTTTCTTTGCGGGTTCAAATCATGTGCATATTCAAATTATTGCTTCGGAAACAGAGGAAGGGTTGATTACGACGAACCCGAGCAAAGCGGCGAGAAATTAGCACTCTTGTATTTTGAGTGCTAGTAATATATAATATATTATTATGGCAAAACGTGATTATTATGAAGTTTTGGGTGTTTCAAAAAATGCATCTGATGACGAAATAAAAAAAGCTTACAGAAAGTTAGCGATTAAGTATCATCCGGACAAGAACCCGGGTGATAAAGAGGCTGAAGCCAAATTTAAGGAAATTAATGAGGCGCATGACGTGCTTTCTGATAAACAGAAGCGGGCGCGTTATGATCAGTTTGGTCATGCAGGCGTAGGAGGCGGGGCTTCTGGGAATCCGTTTGCTTCTGGTAATCCGTTTGGCGGTGGATTTAATTATGGTGGCCAGACCTTTAACTTTGATTTTGGTGGGGGAGGGCTAGATGATATTCTAGGAAACTTGTTTGGGTTTGGAGCTGGAGGTGCTAGACGACCGCAGCGAGGAGCGGATTATCAAACTTCGGTGACACTTAGTTTTGAGGAAGCAATTTTTGGAACGATGAAAACTATTTCGGTCGAAGGGAAAGATTTGAAGGTCAAAATTCCGGCTGGGATTGATGATGGGATGTCGATAAGACTAAAGGGTAAGGGTGGTCCGGCGCCGGAAGGCGGAGAGAAGGGCGATCTTTACGTACGGATTCGAGTTAAGCCGCATAAAAACTTGACTAGGGAAGGTGCGATTATTCTATCGGAAGAAAGAATTAGCATGGTTGATGCGGCGCTTGGTTGCGAAATTGATGTTGAGACGGTGGATGGAAAAATCACGATGAAGGTTCCAGCAGGAACGCAGTCCGGGACGCCGTTTAAGTTATCAGGACATGGTGTGCCGTTCAGAGCGGATGGTGATAGAGGTCCGCATATCGTGACAGTGATTGTCGAAACGCCGAAGAATTTAAGTCGTAAACAAAAGGAATTACTGGAAGAATTTAGGAACAGTAAGAAACGGGGATTTTGGGGATAATTAATTATTAATTATGCGACAATACGAGTTTCGACGACACCAGTGGAAGTATTTCTAACGACCAGGTCAACACCGTTTGCGGCGCGTTCGATGCGATGGGTAACCCAGCCTGCAGAATTTCTGACTACGAGAGAGTTAGACAATAAGCTTCCCTCAATGTAAGACGTTGTGCCATCGGGAGCGCGATAAATTATACCTTCTCTGATTAGCATTTCTTCTAGTTTACCCATTTTACCTCCTCTTATTTTTGATAAGTGTAATCTAACGAACTGGAAAATGCAAGCATGACTTTAATATTATTGGCGGACCGCTTCTAAAATGTGGTTTTTTATGTTATACTAGAGAGGTAAACTTATAAATTTATAATTTGATTTTATTTGTTAAATCGTTGATATCAGGAAAATATCAGCAAAACAATTAGAAAGGGTAATATGGAAATAATAATTCCAATTATCGCTGCGGTGGCGGGATTAGCTGTTGGCGCGGGCGGAATTTTTGCGTATAACAAAAAAAATGAAAATGGGGGGAAAGACAAGGCTGATGATTTAGTAAGAAAGGCGAAACGCGAAGCTTCGGATATAGTTTTAGCTGCGAAGAAAGAGGCTTCAAATATTGCTGAAAAGAATCAGGCAGAAGAAAATGAACGACGCACAGAGTGTATGAAAACAGAGAATCGTTTAGCGGAACGAGAGACAACTCTAGATTCTAAGTTGGATCAGCTTGAGCGAAAGTCGGAAAAACTAAATAAGGAAGAGCGCGAAATTGAAGAATTGAAAAATGAGATTAAGGAAATTCGCGTTAAACAACATGAGAAACTAGAGAAGATTGCAGGATTGTCGAAAGCGGATGCGAGAGAGAAATTGATGAAGATGACGGAGAATGATATAAAGCAGGACTTGGTTGGGCTAATAAATAAAGAGCAGAAGGAGATTAAGCACGATATCGATGAAACTGCTCAGGCGATGCTATTAACTGCGATGGAACGGATGAGTTCTGAGGTAACTGCTGATAGAACTGTGACAGCGCTCAAACTTGCCGATGATGATATGAAGGGTCGGATTATTGGCAAGGAAGGTCGAAATATTCAGGCACTTCAGCGAGCGACTGGTGTCGATATTATGGTTGACGATACGCCGGGGATGGTGGTTCTTTCTAGCTTTGACCCAATCAGGCGACAGGTAGCGCGATATGCCCTTGAGCGTTTAATGAAGGACGGGCGAATTAACCCGGCTTCGATTGAAGATGCGGTAGCTAAGGCTGAGAAGGAAATTGAGAAGGAAGTTGTGCGGGCTGGTGAGGATGCGGCGCGCGAAGTCGGCGTTGTTGGTATTCCTCGCGAGATTTTACATTTGCTTGGTGAGTTGAAATTTAGGACTTCGTATGGACAGAATGTTTTGTTGCATTCGGTTGAGATGGCGCATGTAGCCGGGATGATTGCGGAGGAGATTGGAGCCGATAAGAGAGTTGCTAAGACGGCTGCGCTTCTACATGATATGGGTAAGGCAGTAACGCATAAGATTGAGGGAAAACATGCTGATATTGGCGCGGAACTAGCGAAGAAATATGGTATGCCGGAAGCGGTTGTACATGCGATTGCGGCGCATCATGATGACATTGAGCCGACGACGCCAGAAGCAATTATCGTAAAGATTGTTGATGCGATGAGTGCGGCAAGGCCGGGAGCGCGCAACATTTCGGCAGAGAACTTTGCAGAAAGGATGAAGGATCTTGAAAATATTGCAACTTCGTTCCCTGGTATTGATAAGGCGTATGCGATTTCGGCTGGACGTGAGATAAGAGTGATTGTTGAACCTAAGCAAATTGATGACCTTTCGGCTTTGAAACTAGCACGTGATATTGCAAATAAGATTGAAGCGACGATGAGTTATCCTGGGATTATTAAGGTTAATGTAATTAGAGAAACGAGAGCTGTCGAGTACGCA
>JAGCAL010000021.1 GCA_017652715.1 Candidatus Saccharimonadota bacterium
AAAACTTGAAAACAGCCTACTCACACTTAAAATTTTTGGCGGTGTAGTTGAAACTAAAATACCACTAGAAATCCCGACCGATGAAGTTAGGTTGGCCGAGCTAGAACTGGTCTTTAATCGTGAACACGAAGACATTGATTCTATTGACCTAGAAAAAGAAGCTAAAGAAATCCTAGCTCGCTACGAACAAGAAATCGCGAAACAAAGAATCAAAGAGCTTAATGAACACTTAAGCGAATTGGATGAAGAGTCCGAAGAGTACGAGGAGACGATTATCGAGATTAGTTGCTTGCAAAAAAAGATAAAATAGACTATACTCATTTCTAATGAATATTGACAAAGATGATATTTTGAATGCAAAAGATTCTGCTCTTGATATCGAAGAACCCGAAACTGACGATTTAGCAAACGAAGAAGAACTTTCCGACGAGGAACTTGCAATCACCGCCGAAAACGTTGATGCCTTTGCTGATGACTCGGTTCGTCTTTATCTTCGCGAGATTGGTAAAATCCCTCTTTTGACTCCCGAAGAAGAGGCTGATCTCGCCCAAAGAATCGTTAAAGGCGATAAAAAGGCTAAAGACAAGATGGTTGAATCAAACATGCGTCTCGTCGTTTCGATTGCGAAACGCTATGGCGGGCGTGGCCTTGATTTTCTCGATTTAATTCAAGAGGGAAATACTGGTCTGCTTCGTGCAGTCGAAAAGTTTGACCCAGACAAAGGCTTTAAGTTTTCTACCTACGCAACATGGTGGGTCCGCCAGGCTATTACTCGCGCAATTGCTGACCAAGCTCGTACGATTCGTATCCCGGTCCACATGGTAGAAACTATTAACAAGGTTCTAAGGACTTCTCGCAAACTTACTTCCGAACTAATCCGTGAACCAACAAGCGCTGAAATCGCTAAAGAACTTGACATGGAACCTGAGAAAATTGATTATGTCATGCGCATTAAACAGGATATCGCATCGCTTGATGCTTCAGTAGGGCGCGAGGGCGACGACGAAGATTCGGTGCTCGGGGACTTCGTCGAAGACGAAGAGCGTGATTCTCCTGAAGATTCCGCCGCAAACCAAATCCTAAAAGAGCAACTTTCCGAAATTATTGCAACTTTAACCGAAAGGGAACAAAAGATTATTCGTCTCCGTTTCGGTATTGGTGGTGGGCGTCCGCACACTCTTGAAGAGGTCGGCGCCGAGTTTGATGTTACTCGTGAGCGTATTCGCCAAATCGAGGCGAAAGCTCTCTCTAAACTTCGCAAAAACAAAGACACCAAAAAACTGCATGAATATTTAAGGTAGGAGGCATATGAAGAAACTTTTAATTGGTATCTTAGCGTTAATAACTCTTACTAGCGTCGCTTTTGTCGCTCCGGCTCCAGTTTTTGCCGATGACTGGGAAGAGTGTTCTTGTTATGACTCCCAGGGCAATAAAACAGGCGATGGCAAAAAGCCCCCGACCGCCATCCTCGGCAATAGCGTTTGTGACTGCGGACACGGCGAAGCTATAATGGGAATTCTTAATCTCGTTGTAGAAATCATGTCTATCGGTGTCGGTATTCTTGGCGTAGTTGGTATTTCTATTACCGGCATCCAATATCTAACCGCCGGCGGCGATGAGGGGAAGACAACAAAAGCAAAACGTCGCATTCTTGAAATTGTTATCGGTCTAGCAATTTACGCCGTCTTTTATACGCTGGTAAACTTCCTATTACCAGGTCGTTAGGAGTTAAACATGAAAAGACTTTTTATCGTTTACAACCCCCACTCATCTCGTTTTGCCGACGTGAAAAAGGGCGTTCTTGATCGTCAAAAAGACCTAAAGGGTTATGTCGTCGGAAAATATGAAATCGAGCCGACTGACGTAGATAAAAACGCCGTAAAGCTTTCGAAAATTCTTAAAGACGGAGACCTCGTTATTTCTGCCGGCGGCGACGCAACCGGCGTCATTTCGGCAAACGCAATCCTAAAATCCGAAAAAGACGCAACGCTCGCAGTTTTACCATTCGGCAATTTTAATGATTTGGCCCATACTCTAGGAACCAAATCTTTTGACGATATATTTAAATCAGAAGATAACATGAAGCAGGCCCCTTCTAGTAAATTCTATCCACTAGAAGTCATTGTTGATGGAAAATTTTTCCGCTACGCAACTTGCTATGCGACGATTGGCATGATGGCTGACGCCGTCGAACTTTACGATACGCCGAAAATGCGCAAAAAGTTAAAACGCGGCTCTGGTCGTAATATTAGTTCTTACACTAATCTTATTGGCTGGTATTTTAAAAATCGCCACAAAAAACAGTTTCTGCCAGAATTCAAACTAAACGGAAAATTACAATCCAGAAAAGTTTCCGACTACGCAGCCGTTAATGGCAGTTATATGGCGCGCGTTATGAAAGGTGGAGATGATTATAAAAACCCTCACATCTTCCGTAGCAAAGCTGCTCGCCTTACAAATTTTTGGCTTCTTTCCGTTCTAATGCTAAAAAGTATTCTCGTGAGAGTCCCGGGCGACGAGACTGAAGGTGATGTTTTAGAATTTATCGAACCGGGAACTGTCAGTATCCAGGCCGAAGGCGAATATAAAACCTTTGAACAAGTTAAAAAAATTGAAGTAAGGAAGAGTAAAAAATGCCTCAAAGTAATCACGAATTAGAAAAAATTATTGCCTACATGAAGGCCCACTGGCCCAGCTCCGTAAAACCCGAATGGCAGGTTGGGCTAAATGAATATCCGGCCATCGCGCAAAAAATCCTCAAAGATTTTACCGCCTCTGCGACTAAAAATTATCAATTGATTCGTATTGCTGGCATTTCTGGCTCCGGTAAAACTACCCAAATTCTCCCAGCCGCCGAGACATATTGCGAAAAAAAGAACCTTAAGCCTATCCTTGTCGCCGCGCGCCGCTTTGTTGAATACCACCCCTTTTATCAGGAAATTAAAGAGTTTTATGGCGAAGAAAATCTTCGTAAGCAGACTGACGAATTCAGTACAATCGCTATGTTCCTAACATTAACCGAACTAATAAAAAATGGCTATGATATTATTCTCGATGTAACTTTCTTAGACCCAGAAATCGAAGGTCTGTTAGTTAAGCTTCTAGGAGTTTCCGGTTACGACTCTCTGATTCTTATGATTGCAGTCTCTCCGACGGTCACCGAACATTTCCTAGGTGGCAGAGCGTGGCGGCACTCTAAAGAAACTGAAAAGGAATTCATTCGCGCAACTTCTCAAGCATTGGATTTTTACGCCAACAGTACGCCGGATACACGTATTGTAATTTGGAGTGTTTATGATAAACCGCCAGTCTACGACGGTCCAATTAAAAACGCGATGGCAGTTTTTAACGAATATTCTAGCAGGGAAGAACTACCAAAACCTGACGACGATGAACGCCGTCAGGCTAAAATCGAATATTTGATTCGTTGATTATATATTATATACTGCACCAGTAAACCAAACTTCACCAGAAGTTTTATCGCGGATAATAAAGAAGAATGGGTTGTCAAAGGTTAAGTCAATTTCCTCAACTGGTACATCCCATGCGTAATCCCATATCCTCGCGGCGCCCATACCGCCCATTATAGCGGTAACGGCTGCAGCCTTAATACCGTCATTGCTGAAATCTATATCTGCTTTATGCGCTACGTCCATGATATATGCATTATCAGATGTTTTATCAAGATCGACCATATTGGATAAATCTGCAGAATTCACATCAAATACATCCTTAATGTCTAATCCTATTAAATTATCTTTTAGATTCTTCATGTCATAATCATACTTAAAGAATGGTATATAGGCATAAATCTTTGTTACTACGCCGTCTTTATAGCTATAAATATCATTGACATCCTTTAAGTTACCTATTGTTTCTGTCAGCTTTTCAGAAGTAAGGTTTTCTATATAATTATTAAGACTTTCATTCTTTGGCATAAAACCAATATATTGCAAAGTTGTGCCATCATATTGTCTTAGATCTTTTGCAAAGACCTTCTCAGAGTTAGAGTCGTAAAATAGAAAGTCTGTTGACTCGCTGACGGTCCCATAATTTTTCGCAAGTTCCTCCATATATGTATCTAAATCAAAATCACTGGGGTCAATTTCATCTTCTTGGACAGCCTTTTCATATTCTTTTTGAACGGTTTCACGAATGTATTCTTCGCCAAGTTCCTTAATGATGTCATATCGATTCGCACTAGCCCCAATTTCGGCAGCGACAACACCATCTTTTTCATTGAAGGATATCTTAGAAAAATCTGCATCCCCCTCAATTATACTGATTGATTCCGAATAGTTCTCATGTGCATACTTAACGGAATAATGTTTACACGAAATACCACTATCTTCGCCATTAAATCGATTATTGAAGCCATCTGAGGTACATTGGAGCTGGTTGTTCCACTGCATATCGATAGCGAGTGCATTAACAAGAGCAAAATCCTTTTCTGCATTAAAGTTATCATCGTTAAACACATCGTCAATAATACCGAGCGTCTCATCATTCACCCAGCCATTGGCATTGTCTGGCGACTCAAATGAGTCATAAACCACACTGGCATTATATTTTGTTTTTATAGTATCGGTATAAGAACTCTTCATTAGATTTGAAAATGTAGAATCAGTACGAACAAACATAGCGTTCGCTAGTGAGCGGTTTGCGCTATTCAGATAAGCTTTTGGCTTGTAATCGCCAAGCAAGTTTGTGATTTGAGTTTTAGAATTTCCATTCGCTGCATCAGCGAGCATATTGAGGGCATATTTGATAGAAAGAGGGCTATAAACGATATTATTACTATTATTATTCTGTTTTAAAAAGGTTAAATCAAAATCACTTATATTATTACCCTTTAAAGCCAATTTTGAAGCAGTCGGCGAAGTGGGAGTTATATCAATTTGATCATCTTGTGGTTCGCCTTCCGGAGTTCTAAAGAAGAAATACCATATTCCGACCCCGCTTGCGACTAATACTAGGATTACCAAAAGAATAATAGTGGCCACTACGGCCTTCGAAACCTTCTTTTTTTCTGGTTCATTAATAGTATCAGGCGCAACGGATTCTTTAGGTGCGACTGGCTCTTCGGCTAATGATTTTTCAACATCAAGGGTTTCGTCGGGTGACTTCGCCATGAGTGGTGTCGTAGTATTCTTGACCGACTCTTCTACTTTAGTATTCAATGTTTCTTCGCCCGTCTCAACGTTTGGCTGGGCAACCGTATTATTATCTTTTTCGTCCATAAGACTCCTTTATCCTTATGGATAATTATAACATAACTTATAATTGATTAAGGTTTATTTCGGGGAAATTAGTTCGGATATGCTCCGCGTAACCATTATCAATATGATGCCAAGCGGTTTTCATACGATTAATCTCGTCTATATCGTTAAATTGACTAAGAAACGCTTCCTCAAATTCTTTTGGCGCCGGGCGAGAAACTATGCGCGCCACATCCATATTAGGATTTCCAGTACCAGCAAAACAAAAGTCGATTACGCCAATCACCTTGTCATTTTCGTCTAACAGAATATTGCCTAAATTCAAATCACCATGCACGAGATTTTTCGTTTCAGTCTCTTTTATAAACTCATGGTCCTTGTCAATATGGTTTTTGTAATGTTTATAATCAAGCTCTTTTAAAAACTTTGATAATGGATACTTAACCTTCGACGGGGCATTACGTAAATCAATACCGGAAAGTTCTTTAATAAACTTCGCGATATCATAAGCTACGCCGGTCATTGCCGTATGTGAAAGATGATAAATTCGGTCGCCCAGTGTATAGCCTTCAATTTTTTCGTGTACAGAAAAAGGTCGCTTTTTCGCATCGTAACAAAGCCTCATCTGCGGCGTATAAAAACTAGTTTTTCCGTCTACGAAATTACAAACCGCCGCATCTTTTTCAATCATCTTAGACCAAAAAGGATTGCGTGGAAAACGGAAAAAGAACGAACCATCATTAGTTTTGACTTCAATTACAATATTTGTCCACCCAGTAATAATATGCTTTGTCTTCTCGACCCGCTTATCAGGCAAAGCTTCAGTAATAATTTGATCCAAGGGGTCTTTAGTGGTAAAAAAACTAGCCATAACTCATTATATCATATGATATACTTAATGTATGGAAAATGTGAAAATGATAGCCGTAGTGGGGATGAGTGGTAGCGGTAAATCCGTCGTCGTAGATCACCTAACTGAAAAAGGCTACCCAAAAATCTATTTTGGCGGCATGATTTATAAAGAGATGGAAAAGCGCGGAATCGAGCGGACCGAAGACGGCGAAAGTGAAAAGAAATTTCGCGAAGAGATTCGGGAAACCGAAGGGAAAGACTGGGTTGTCAATCAAGTAATCGCAGAATGTAAAGACTTAATCTCCGCCGGACAAAAGCGCATTATTTTAGATGGCGTTTATTCTTGGACTGAATATAAGATTCTAAAAAAAGAATTTCCAAAAGCCCTAACTTTTGTTGCGATAGTAGTCGATAAAAAGTTGCGATATGATAGAGTCGCTAAAAGACCCGGCAGAGCATTTGATGCAACCGCGATTCGCGAACGCGACCGTTCGGAGATTGAAAATCTAGAAAAAGGCGGGCCAATCGCAGCCGCAGATTATTATATTTTGAATAATGGAACTGTAGAAGAAGTAGAAAAACGGGTGGATGAGATATTAAAGGAAATTGATTTTTGATGAAAAGACTAGTACTCATCGATGGTAAATCCGTATTTTATCGGGGGTATTACGCGATGGGTGCCTTGTCATTGCCGGATGGTACCCCGACGGGCGGCGTTTATGGCTTTGCGGCAATCGCGATGGAAATCGTACGAAAGCTCGACCCGACAAAAATAGTCGTAGCTTGGGATTCAAAAACCTCAGTTTCTAAACGCCGAGCGTTATATGCGGATTATAAAGCCGGTCGCGTGAAGCCAGGCGACGATTTCTACGCCCAGATTCCGCTTTTAAAAGAATTAGTTTTGGACCTCGGTTGGAACTTTGTCGAACTAGATAATTATGAGGCTGACGATATTATCGGTACGCTTTCTCGCCAAGCCGACGAAACTCTAGATTCTAACGGCAAGTGTGAATACGAAACCTATATTATTTCATCCGACCTAGATATGCTTCAGATTGTAGATAACAATACTTTTATGTGGCGAATTTTGAAAGGGTTTTCAAACATCGAAGAAATCGACGTTGTGGAAATAGAAACAAAGTATGGAATTAAGAAGACGCAGTTTTTGGATTTGAAGGCTCTTAAGGGAGACTCATCGGATAATATTCCGGGCGTGCCGGGGATTGGCGAAAAAACCGCTGCGAAATTATTAAACGAATATGGTGATTTAGATACTATATATAATAATATAGACAAAATTACGGGCTCCACGCGTACTAAACTCGAGGCAGGGAAGGATTCGGCGTATTTATCTAAAAAGCTTGCTAAAATCATGTTCGACGCCCCAATCAAACTTTCAAATTTACCAGATTTTCATTTTGACCACAACAAAGTCATCGCCGGACTGAAGAAATTAGAATTCAACTCCCTCATCCGCAAAATCACCAACTCAGTGAATAACACTAAACACGATGGCGGCACCAACAGGCCAGAGGATAATACTATTGGGCACGAGAGCGGCGCTAATGGACCCGAAGATAATACTTCTGAGGAGCATATTTGGCAACAGAATCAGGCTGATGGACGCGAAGAAACTACACTTTTGAGGGGATCCGGAGCCTGGCAAGGCGAGGACGAGCGCGCCGCCCCCGTGGCGACTGCCCCTTGGGACGCAGACGACCTCCGGTCGACGGGCGGCGGCGACGCGCCCCGAAAAAGTGCTAGTTTCTTCACGTCAGGCTTACTTATCGGCTGGGACATCAAATCCTATATGCATGGTGATGAAAAAATCGCCCAGGAAATTTTAGATGGCAAAAAATATTGGGACCTAGGCCAAGCGAACTTTCTATTGAATCCTTTATTGCGCGAACAACCGACTTTAGTCCCGCCAGAAGAAGAGTATCGGAGGCAA
This sequence comes from Candidatus Saccharimonadota bacterium, assembly GCA_017652715.1. Classification (GTDB taxonomy): domain Bacteria; phylum Patescibacteriota; class Saccharimonadia; order Saccharimonadales; family Saccharimonadaceae; genus Nanosyncoccus. The sequence goes on from JAGCAL010000021.1 coordinate 8,023, forward strand.
CTTTCTGAACTAGAAAAATATCCAAGACTCCTTCAAGTTTATACTAAACTCGATTTACCGCTTATACCGGTTCTTTATAAGATGGAAAAGAAGGGAATGTTGATTGACCGCGACTATTTTAAGAATTTGGAAAAAGAATATATTGCCGAAGTTAAGAAATTAGAACAAGATGTTTGGAAACTTGCGGGCAAAGAGTTTAATTTAAATTCACCAATACAACTTTCGGAAGTTTTGTTTACCGACCTAAAACTTCCAACGAACGGCATCAAGAAAACTACGCGCGGATACTCGACTGGCGCTAAGGAGCTAGATAAGTTGAAGGATTTACATCCGGTCATTCCGAAAATAATAGAATATCGCGAAGCAGCAAAACTACTTTCAACTTATATCATCCCAATGCCGGATATCGCAGATGACGAAAATCGTATTCATACTACTTTCACCCAAAACGTTACTGCGACTGGGCGACTAAGTTCGAAAGACCCGAATCTACAAAATATTCCAGTGCGTACTGACGAGGGGAAACGCATCCGAACTGGTTTTATCGCTCCGAAAGGAAAAGTATTGGTCTCGGCTGACTATTCGCAATTTGAGCTTCGGCTTGCGGCGGTATTGTCTGGCGACCAAGCTTTAGTTGATGATTTTAATCACGATATCGATATCCATACTAAAACTGCCTCCGAAGCCTTTAAAACGCCATTCGACAAAGTTACGAAAAATCAACGCCGCGCGGCTAAAGTGATTAATTTTGGAATCCTTTACGGCATGAGCGTTCGCGGATTGTCGGATGCAGCCAAAATGCCATACGGCGAGGCTAAACAATTTATCGAAAATTATTTTAAATTGCGCGCCCCGATTAAAGATTATCTTGATAAAATTTTGAAGCAGGCTAGGGAAGCAGGTTTTGTTGAAACATATTACGGTCGCCGTCGTCCAACACCTGACGTGAAATCGCCGAATTTCCTAATTCGTCAAGCAGCTGAACGCGCTGCGGCTAATATGCC
>JAGCAL010000022.1 GCA_017652715.1 Candidatus Saccharimonadota bacterium
AGCAGTCAAAAACGCTTCGTGCTTTGAGTAATCTTCGGCGAGACTTTTGATGCTCTGACTTTCGTCAAGTTTCGCGATAACAATGATCGGTTTCTCGTTGATGGTCGTAAAGATAATTGCGAGGTCTTCGGCGCCCGTGACCCTGAGTTCCATACCCTCTGAGGCATAGAGCAAGCTGCGGTGGCAATCAATAGGTTCAAACGAGCCCTTGCCAAGGCTGGCATTTTTATGGTCAGGGGTCTTTTTACTAATATCGTAAAGAGATTTCAGAGTTCCACAATCATGCCACTCGAAATTTCCGACTACGATTTTAAGATTGTCCAGCTTATACATAAGCTCATCCGTACCTAGACCTACCATATCATCCGGATTGAACTTACTGATTATGCGTTCTGCCTTCCAGACGATAATACCGGTATTGCAGGCAGAGTTTCCTTGACGCATGATTTCGTCAGCCTGCAATATGTCTGGCTTCTCTACGAAACCAATAACCGGAAAACAGGGTGAATCGGTTTCTTCGAACAGAGCATGTCCGCAGCCGGTCGCCGTCACAATATCGTTAACTTTAATACCAAGAATCACTGAAGAGCTCTGTCTAGCCTCTTCTATTGCTGAGTTAACTGCTTTCGAAAATTCTTCGTCTGGCAGAAGGTAGTGGTCGGCCGGCGTATTGACGATAATGGCATCAGGGTCAAGCCGAAAGATAAATTCGGTCGCTTTCGCCATCGAGCCAACATAGCCGCAGTCCGGGTCAACTCTGTAAATATTCTGCGACAAAACGCCGCGAGGTAGAGCTTGTTCTTTTGCCAGTTTCATTTGATTGTCACTGGTCACGGTCATGACGATCTGTGTCGGTTTTATTCCGAGGCCGACGTAATTCTTTATAGTAGCCTGGATAAAAGTGTTCTGGTCGTCGAGCCGGCAGAATTGCTTCGGGCAGTTAGTGTAGCTAATTGGAAACAGCCTAGTACCTTGCCCGCCAGCAATAATGGCGGCCCAGACGTGGTCTCTTACGTCCATAGAATCCCTCCTTCATAAACATCAGATAAGTTATTAATGTGCCAAAAAAGGTCCGAAAGGGACCATATGCTTTTATTATAGCACGAATTTCAATAAAAGTCAAGCTGTGATATAATCATTTGTATGAGTTTCGCTAAATTTAAGAAACGATTTTATTTTACAGCTGCAAATTATTTCCGTAGACATGCCGATCGAGTTCTAAAGAGATGGAATCCACGAATTATCGCTATTACCGGCTCAGCCGGCAAGACGACTATGTTGAATCTTATCGAGCATGAGATGGGAAAAAAGGCGCATTATTCGCATGATGCCAATTCGGCTTTCGGCGTTTCTTTTGACCTTTTAGGTCTTAAGGGTATTAGAGGGTCTAAGTTGAGATGGTTTTGGCTATTTATTGCTGCGCCGATAAAGGGCCTATTTAAACGCCACGCCGAGAAGTTTTACGTAGTTGAAATCGACGGGGAACGGCCGCACGAAGCTGAATTTTTGGCTGAGTGGTTAAAACCAGAGGTAACCATCTGGGTTTCAATCGGTCGGTCGCATGCAGTACAGTTTGAAAAGGAAGTCGAGGAGGGTAAATTTAAGGATCTCGACGAAGCAATAACAGCAGAGTTTGCCAACCTACCAAAAAACACTACAAAGCGGGTATACATTGATGCCGATTCGAAGATGATGCAGGCGGCTACTCGTGGTATAAAGGCGAAGGTAATCGAAATAAAGAAAACTGAGCTGAAAAAGTATGTAGTTTATTCAGATTCGACGGATTTTACCTATGGTGACACGACCTTCCACTTCAATCATCCCGAGCCGCGCGATTTAGCTTTTCATCTATTAGTTTTAAAAGATTTAATGAAGTATCTTAAACTGCCATTTAATTCGGATTTTTCGGATATTAAGATGGCGCCAGGACGTTCGTCTTATTTTAAGGGTAAGAAGGGTATCGATATTGTTGATAGTAGCTATAATGCACATATTATTTCGGTAGCTTCGATTCTTGATATGGTAAAGAAGATGCACGCTGACCATAAGTGGCTAGTGATTGGGGATATTGTTGACCAGGGTTCGATTACCGGAGAGGAACATAAAAAACTCGCGCATATGATAGCAAAAGTAGAGCCAGAGAAGGTTGTTTTAGTTGGTCGGCGAACGAAGAAGTATACCGCGCCAGAGTTAAAGCAGCTAAGAGTGTCGGCTGTAGCAACACTTGATCCGAAAAAAGCGTTAGCTTATATCGAGAAAAATATTACAGGTAAAGAAACGGTTGTCTTTAAGGGTAGCCAATACCTCGAATGGATAATCGAGAAACTGCTTGCCGATCCCAAGGACGCAAAGAAATTGTGTCGACGGGAAAAGGCGGCGGTAGCTCGAAGAAAGAGCTGGGGGTTGGATTCTTAAGGTGGAAGGAGGTTTTTAGTGGCGGACTTATACATTATACATGGATGGACCTACACGGTAGAACCGTGGAGGGAGACTTTGGCATTGCTCCGAGAAAAAGGTATTAAAGTTAAGATGCTGAATGTTCCGGGGCTTACTACGGATTCGAAGAAGGTTTTTTCGATCGATGATTACGTTAAGTGGGCGGATTCGGAGATTCCCGATGGGGCAATTGCGCTCGGTCATTCGAACGGCGGAAGGATACTGCTGAATCTATGCGCTAAAAAGCCAGATAAACTAAAGTATTTAATTCTGCTC
>JAGCAL010000023.1 GCA_017652715.1 Candidatus Saccharimonadota bacterium
ATTCTCAACAATATGGATACCGACGACGAAGACGAAGACGAAACCATTATTGAAGAAACTAACGACGGCGAAGAAATCGTAGAAGAAATAATCGAAGAATAATAAATTAAAAAACTAGCCTCAAGCGAGGCTAGTTTTTTTAATAGCAGGACTACTTTTTATATCGCTCAATCGACTCTTTAATCACTTTCTTCGCTACTTCAGCGTCGGCAAATTCCTTCACTTCAGTCGTTCCCGGCTTCTTTAAATCCTTATAGTGATTAAAATGATGTTCAATCTGACGAATTAATTGCTTAGGTAAATCCTCTAATTTTTGATAAATATCACCGTTGTTGCGGTCATCAGCCGGCACGCATATTATCTTATCATCAACCTCGCCACCATCAACGAATTTCATCACCCCAAGCACTCTCGCCTTTAGCCATATTCCAGTTGTCAAAGGCTGTTCAGTAATAACTAGAGCATCCAATTCATCACCATCTTCATCTAAAGTCTGCGGAATGAATCCATAATTACAAGGTTTCGCAAATGCCATCGGCTCTACTCGGTCAAGCATAAAGCAAGCATGCTCACGATCCCACTCAATTTTATGGTTCGATCCAGTCGGAATTTCAATTACAACATTAATCTCGCCATTTTCGTAATCTCCTGGCGTCAAAACTTTATTAAAATCTGCCATATTTCTCCTTTTTAATATAAGATATATTATACTACTATTCTGACAAAGTTCAAAACCTTAGCAATCTGACCGGTATCAACTTTCACTTTATCGACTAACGCTAATTTCGAAGAAACCATTATCCTAAGTAATTTAATATCATTCGCGCCATATTCGCCACCAGAATCCCTAGAAAAAGAATTGTTCCCTATATCCCAACTATAACTGTCATTAGCTACAAGCTTCTGGCCAAAAGAATCCCGATATAAATTAACTTCTTCCCCCATTGCACCCTTTAAATTCAATAAAAACCAAGCCCTCACGATATCTAAATTATAATCATTATCAATCCCTTCAAAACTCTGCTTTAAAATATTAAAGTATTCCGGATTATCCGTACTCTCGGAAACTAAATTTATTTTCTTTAACATCTCAGCTGCCAACTCCACTCTACTCAAGTCCTTTATGATATTTCTATACACTTTTTTCATTTTCGCGCCAGTCAAAGTCGCAAACTCTGATTTACCAAAATGTAAATTCAAATCAGCCAGCGAAAACATTTCAATCCCGCCAGCAAGCTTCGACTTCTCCTTGCGAGCCCCCTTCGCAATAGCCGAGATTTTACCATTCGGAGTTATAATATTCAAAATTCGGTCAGCCTCGCCATAATTAGTCCGCCTTAAAATTAGTCCCTCTACTCTTAAATCTCTAGGTGTATTTTTCAGCATACACTTTTATCTCCTGTGGCAACATCGTATCCTTATTCAAAACTCCAACCACCCCGTATTTGGCTAAATCCTTTTCACTAAATTCAAACGACGATACTATTACGACCGGAATTTTAACTGTATCAGAATACGAAACTAGTTCATTCAGAAAAGTAAAACCATCAGGACCATCAAGTAAAATATCTAAAAAAATCAAGTCCGGCAATTCCCCATTTGAAACCGCAAACATCGCTTCAACCCCATTCGTAAAAACTCTAGCTTCGCATTTCGCAGCTCGCTTTATGCAATTCGCCATGTCTTTATCGTCATCAATTATAAAAATCATCAGAACAAACTCGCCTGCCGAGAAACCGGCAATTCAACATAAAAACTAGTCCCGTCACGATGTCGAATCGCTCCAATACTCGCATTCATGTATTTAGAAAACATCGAAGCTATATAGAGTCCGAGTCCAGACGAACCGGGACGCATAGCTATTGAAGTAGGCTTAGAAACCCACCCACGCCGAATCTCTCGCCAAACGTCAATCGGTAGTGCCGGACCAAAATCGCGTATCGTAATCTTCACCTTATCATGATAATCACCAACAATCAGCTCCGCTCTCGTATCATCTCCGGAATAATGCATAGCGTTTAACAAAAAATTATAAACAACGCTATAGAGTAAGTCATGATTAGCGGTCACGAGTTTTGCACGATTCGTATATTTAATAAATAATTCTCGCTTATTACGATTAAACAAATGGTATAATTCACGCGAAACTTCATCGCAAATGGCGCACACAGAAACCGGTTCCATCTCAAATAAACCATCCTTTAAACGACGTACCCGAGTTAAATCATTCACCTGTTTGATAGCCCGCTCCGAAATCGCTACCATCTCCGAACGAATTTTACCATTTTCGACATCGAGCCCATCTAGCGAAAGCGCCAATTGACGCAAAACCGACAGCGGCGCTTTTAGCTCGTGCGCAGCCACAAGACTACCATCTACCTCACTCTCCATTCCTTAATTATAACACCAATTAGGCGTTAAAGGTGACGGTTCCAAGAACATTATTGAAATCATTTTCAAACAAAACTGAGTCGGTTTGCATAATCACAGTCTTATCACGAATCTTAAAGATTACAATAAAGCCATTCAACTCCGTTCCTGGAATCTTTCCAGTATATTTATTACCAGTAATCCCATTAAACGTAATCGTTTCCATCGTTAAATTAGATTCCTTTTGATCAAGATATCTCTGATATTCAGCAGTCACATCTTCAAAACTCTTATTCTGTATAAGGACTCTTAGCGCGTTCACAGTATTTTTCCCTATCTCCTCAACTTGATTCGGATTAAAATAGGCACTAAAATCGCCACCCGAAGTCGCCGCCTGGGCAATATACACACTCCAGGTACGAGGATACTCAAAACTTAATTGACCATAATCTGCCGGACCAACGAAAGGTTTATATGGTTCCTTTTCGCGCTCCAAAAACTCAATTTCCATTCTATCTTTGACCTCAACCTCTGCCGCACTAACCGCATCATCAATCTGCCCCTGTATGTCTTTACCAAGTTCATTATATTGTACAGACATCCAAATAAATAAGCCAATAAAAGTCACAGCAATTAAAGAAACGAAAATTATAACTATAGTTTTTATTAAACCAGCCACATCCTTTTTCTTTTCAACCGGAGCCTGAACCTGCTGTATCATAGGCCGATCATTCGGATTAGTCCGAAATTGCTCAGTCTGCGCAAGCTGAGCCGGAGTTATCGGTTGGGCTGATGAGATTTGATCATTATCCATAACCATATTATACCACGCCTTTACTAAAATCCTGATACAAAACTTCAACCTCGTTCTGTAAATCGCTTAAATCCTTTTGCAACTCATTTGCAAGTGCTATCGCATTTTTATACTTCTTCACCGCCTCATCTAAATTAAACTCTTCCGAATAAAACCAATCCGTCTCTTCCTTTAGTTCTTTCATTTTCTGGTTTAATGTTTTAGCTTCTTTCATTTACTTCCTTTACTTCCGCTTTAATTTCATTTTTAAATGTTGTAATTTCTACAACATTACCTGGTGACAAGTTGCCCTTTAAAATCGCATACCCTTGTTTTAAAACCGTCTCCGGATTATGCGCCGCAATAATCTTAAGCTGATTCGATAGCGTATTCCGAAACTCCAGAATCTTCATATTAATAATGTTTTTAATTCGCTCGACTTGTTCTTTCTCATTCTTCTGCTCATCTGCAATCTTTCTAAACAACAATGAATCAACGCAGTCAATTGTTGTATTTATCAAATCAGAAACACTTTTCTTATCCGGCGTAATCATCTCCGCAAGATTCGAAGGCGTCGACGCCCTCACGTCGGCAGCAAGATCAGCCAACGACTCATCAACTTCATGCCCAATTCCAGTAGCTACTGGGATTTTCGATACCGCAATCGCCCGGACTAATGCCTCGTCGTTAAAACAAGCTAGGTCATCCATCGAGCCGCCACCACGAATTATCACAATCAGCTGAACTTCATTCTTTTCGTTAAAATAGTTTAATGCCCGAATCATTTGATCTGGCGCATCTAGCCCCTGAACCTGCGTATGCGCAACCTGAATTCTTAATCCACCACACCTCTCGTTAATAATCTTAATAAAATCTGCGTAACCCGCAGCTTGCGTCGAAGAAATAACTCCACGTCGTTCTAAATCTTCCGGTAACGGACGCTTTCGCTCTGGTAAAAATAGCCCTTCTTTGGTTAATTTCTTTTTCAGAATCTCAAAAGCTTTTTTCAAACTCCCCTCGCCAACTGGAGTAACCGCCTGTACAGTTAGTGA
>JAGCAL010000024.1 GCA_017652715.1 Candidatus Saccharimonadota bacterium
ATGGTGTTCGCTGGCATTGAAACTAATGTCGAGCCATTTTGTGTTATTCTGGTCGATTTCGAAATTTTCGGTTCTTGAGTCGAGATTTAGATAAACATCTTTTAAGATGTTGCCCACTATCATTACGTTCATACTTTTATTGTATCACAAAGTAAGATTTTTAGTTTATGACGCCCAGAATGCCTTTTAGGGCGAAGGCGGTATCTTCGTGACTTCTGACGGCAATAGTATCAATACCCATTTGAACAACTGGATAATCGTTGCCGCCCGGTTTTGTCATGTCGCCGAAGTAGAGAATATCTTCCTTTTTAACATTCAGCTCTTCTAACATGTGGGTCATGCCGAAGACTTTATTCATGCCTGGAGTGATAGCGTTTATAGAGGTTGTGCCGCCGATTTCGTATTCAAATTCGGGAGCTAGTTCCTTACAACGAGCGACGATTTTTTCGCGTTTTTTCATGTCTGGGTCCCAAGCGTATTTTTCTTCGGTACCGGCTTTTTGGCCGAGAGCAGAGAAAGTGACCTGGGAAAGGCGATTTTCGATAATTTCGTCACCGTCTTTTAGTTTATCTTCTTCCCAGTAATTAAGCTCGCGAGCGGCCGTCTCGATAGTTTCGGAGATTTTTTTCACCTGTTCATCGGTTAGAGGGTAGTTATAAACTTGTTCCCAGTCGTTTTTTTCTGGATTAAAGCGATAATACTGGGTCCCTTGGGCTACGAAAAGATGTAATCGGCTAAGCTCCTCAGGAGTAGGATTTGGAAGGCGATCGACGATTTGAATTAGAAATTGGTCGAATTTTTGGCCGGATATTGGGCAGACTTCAAAATGGTCGAGGCATCGCGTTAATAGCTCGGCAATTTCGTCGTTAATAGGCGTTTTGGCTACATTTAAAGTTTGGTCTATGTCGAATGCTAATACTTTTTTCATAATAATTTGATTATAGCATGCTATAATGGTTTCATGAAAACTTATATCGTGGGCAACTGGAAGCTGAACTTTACAGTCGGCGAAGCTTCTATTTATCTTCATAAATTATTAAAGAAAATACCAAATTACAGAGACATAGAGGTTGTGGTGGCCCCGTCAGCGTTGGCTCTGCAATCGCTATCTTTACAGATAGACCGTCATAAGATGAAACTAGCGGCTCAAAATGCTTTTTATCGAGATTTTGGGGCTTTTACAGGGGAAATTTCTTTTTCTCAGTTAAGGGGATTAGTTGATTATGCGATTATCGGCCATTCAGAGAGACGATATATCTTTAAAGAAGATGACAAGATGGTCGCGAAAAAAGTTGCTGCTGCAATTAGGAATAAGATTACCCCGATTCTATGTATTGGTGAGACGGAGTCAGAGAGAGCTTTCGGGGAGACTAGTGATGTGATTCGTGATCAGTTGATGGGGGGACTCTCGGAGATTGGGGATGATGACGTCGATAAGGTGATAATTGCTTATGAGCCGGTTTGGGCGATTTCGAGTACTAAAGCGGCAAAGATTGCTTCTCCGGATGAGATTGCCGATTCTGTAAAAATAATTCGTCGGAATCTCGAGGAAATTTATGGTAAGAAAGTGGCTAGCGAGATATCGGTATTATTTGGGGGGAGCGTTAATTCATCGAACGCGGGAGCGTATTTGACGGTTCCGGGCGTGAACGGGCTACTTATAGGGGGTTCGAGTTTGATATTGAGTGAGTTTTCTGATATAATCGAGGTAGCTAAAAGAGTGCAAGCATGAGAAGATATATTGATTTTGTACCGACTAAGAAAAGCCAGGGTGTCAGGAAGTCGCAACCAAGCGTAGAGAGGAAGGTTAGTGCAGTTAGCGTGGCGAGAAAAACGTCGGTAGGCTCTGTTCATAAGACGACTAGAATTAGTAATACTGCTTCTAGTACGGCTAATTTTGGTGTTATTGAGGATTTGTCGCCTAAGGTTACTACGACGCCTAGAGTAGCTACGGTATCTAGGGTTACTCCGGTATCTAGGGCGACAACGGCGCATTTTGTGACTGAACAAAGTAGCGTCAGGGCGGCAAAGGCGCAGAAAGTTGGAATTAAAACATCGGAGAAACCTGTGGAAAAGTCTGTGGAAAAACCTGCGGAAAAGGCAAAAGATGCCGGAACATATAAGACCCCTTTTATTAATCAAGATAAGGTTAAGAAGCGTCCGCTTTCGAAGAATGTGTATCGAAAGCGACCTTCGGTTACAAAAACTGAGGAAAAGCAGGGTCCGGTAACGATTATTGCTAAGCCGGAAAAAGATGCGAAAATCGGTTTGATTGTAACAATAATTATCACGATTATTTTAGGGGCTGCGGCGGGGACGGTTGCTTTCCTACTATTGCCAAAATAAGAGTAAAAGTGTATAATTTTAGGCATGGTGGGATTAGCTCAGCTGGTTAGAGCGTCTGATTGTGGTCCAGAAGGTCGTCGGTTCGATCCCGATATCCCACCCCATGTGGACATGGGTATCAAAAAGAGTCGTCCCGTGCTTCGCGTACGGTTCGATCCCGATATCCCACCCCATATTTCTGGCCAAAATTCCGTATCTTAGCAGTTTTCGCCTCTCGCTCTATCGATAATAGCGCTTCGAGTCGAGAAGCTACTAATCTACGAAATTTTGGCTCAGAAATTAACATTAATAATTCGGTATATGCGGGTATAGTACAGTGGTTAGTATGCAAGTTTTCCAAACTTGAGATGAGAGTTCGATTCTCTCTACCCGCACCACATTTAAGAAATGTGCTCAAAAAGCGAGAATCGTTGTTCCAATCGATTCTCTCTACCCGCACCAAGAAAAGTAAAAATAACCTTTTAAGGTTGTTTTTTTATGGTGATTTTTATTATTCTTATGCTATAATGTGATTATATGGTGAATTGTATAAAAATAAAATGATAGACTAATCAGAAAGGACAAAATGCAGGATCCACTAGAGACATATTGTCGTAAGCTAATAAAGGAAAAGGGCGAGCCGGAGACGGCTAAGTCTCGGTCGGATTTGCTGAAAAATGTTAACGATGCGATTGATCGGGCTTTGCTAGGAGCGTTGCCAGAAGAACAATTTAGTAAGTTAGAGGTAGCTGTTAAAGAAAATAATGTAAATGACGATTTAATTGAGCAACTTTTGTCTGAAGCTGGAGTCGACTCGGAGAAGGTTATAAAAGAGACGCTTGATAGCTTTCGAAATGAGTTTTTGAAAGGAGATAAGTAATGGGTGCAGAAAGATTATCCTCTTTTGGTAGTGGTGGGGGGGAACCTATAGAGTATACTTACAACCCGGAAGCTACTAAACAATATTTTGAGAAGAGAAAAGCGGAAAAAGCGCGGGCCAGTGAGCGGAGTGGCGGCGTGCCAGAGCTAAGGATGTTTAGTGTAGATGGACATCATGAGACCGGTAAAGAGGTTAAAAGTGAAGTACCCAATAGACCAAAGGGGCGATTGGGCGATATACCGCGGCCGTCTCGACCAAACGATGGCGTCTTAAAAGATCGGAGGCAGGTTCCGGTTGACGAGACTGGTGGAAAGATTGACGAATTGGAATCAGACGATGGGATTGTGGAACTGGATGATGGGACTGAATGGATTGATGAGTACGAAGGGGATGTGGTTGAGGAAGGGGCTGGAAAAGGATGGGAGGCCCAGCTCGAGGAAGCGCAGAGAAATCTTATAAAGCAACTTGAAGAAATTACCGATCGGGGAAATAAGCCGAGTGATGGGAGAAAAGAGGAAACCCAGGGAAGCGAGGCTAGGACCGAATCTGGTAAGAATCAGGGGAGGGATCCTCTTGCGGAGACGTGGAATATAGCTCATGGTAACCCTAGTGTGAAGCCGAATTCCGGAACCGAGACTCACGAAGGCGGAACTGGATTAAAGCCGGAGGAAAAATCTGGAGAAGGTGAAGCTAAGGTTGAGCCTGTTAAGAATCGAAGAAAAGCTCCTTCCAAAACATCTTCTGAAAGGAAACAGGGAAAATATAAGGGTTGGGTTGATGATTTTTCGCCGGGCAGAGCGGAGCGGCCGTCCAGAGAGAAACCTGGAGAGAGTAAGTCTAGGACGATGAGAAGTGATGAGTCTGGATGGATTGACGAAGAGGAAGGAGAGACTGGATGGACTGGCGAATGGGAAGGAGATGCGTTTGATGAGTGGGGGATATTCGAAGAAGAGCCACGTTGGGAAAGAGAGGTGTTCAGAGAAAGGACACCGCTTGGGGAGCGATTAGCTGAGCTTAGGGAACGGAAAAAGGAAATTAGTGGTGAGTTATCTGAGGCAACAGCTACGAGAGATGCGTTGACTGAAATGATTTCGGGGTATGAAGATAGTCTAGAGAGAGTCAATGGGACATATAATGATATTACTAATAAAATCGAGACGGAAGAGGCTGAGATTAGGAGCACAAAGAATGGTCTCATGCAAGGCCTTACGAGAGGTTTAGAGATAGTAAAGAATCTTGCGCTCGGAAAGCATGATGAAATTCGGAGAATATTGCATGGACTAGATGAGAAGGTTGAAAAAAATGAAACAGCCATGGAGAGGTGTAAAGATTTGAGAGGTCAGTTGAGCGTTAATCGAGATGAATGGGCGACAATAAAAAGAAAACAGAATGAAGCAATTGAGGAAAGAGCTGAGCTGGATGATAAAATTACGAGACTTAGACGGGAAAGGAAGAGGTTAAAAGAGAGTATTGAATTGTTGAAAGAGGAGAGTTTTGTTCGAAGAGAAAAGGAGTTTCGAAAAGAGAAGAAGAGAGAACAAAAAGAGAAGCAGAGAGAATTGCTAGAAACAATTGGTGGGAATGGCAAACATAGAGTTAAGAATGCGGAGCAGGCGCGTGAACGATTGGACGAGCATTGGGACAATGTCGATTTGGCAGCTGAACGAAAAATAGAGGAGATTAGGGATTTTGTAAACCATCCGGTTATGAGACAACTTAGTCCGGAAGAGGCTAGGAAGTTTAAGAAGGCGGCGAGAGAAGCTGAAGAAAAGGTATCAAGAGAGCATGCTGAACGTGTTAAGGGTATAAGAGAAGATTTTGCTAATCTCGATAGATATTTCCCGACATTAGGAGAGCGACTTGAAGATATGAGTAGGAATGGACTTGTTAAGGGGGCGTTGTCGGCACTTAAGCGCAAAATGTTACTACGCATGCGTGGTTTAATATAGATTTATCAGATTTATGTTGACTTTTTTAGGAAAGTGTGCTATAATAAAATTATTGTAGCATTTTAACAAGTTTTTTGTGTTGTTTTCAGGCATCGAGAGGAGGGGATAAGAAGATGTCTAGAGAAAAAGAACCGAAAAGATTTTTTGTACCTGGGAGTGGTTTCGCCCATAGCGAAAAGAAGGAAGGCAAGACGCTTACCAAGCGTTTAGAAGAACGCTACGCTGGGCGTCAGCGTCCGTTGGCGGATGAAGACGAAAGACCGCGATATTATTCTCGTCGGCCTTATCGCGAGTTTGACGAAGTCGACGAAGAAGAACTTGAGGCTCGTCAGGCTCCAAAAAAGCCTGAGAGTGAGTACTGGGTAGGCGTTGCATTCAAATATCAGCTGCCTGACGGGGCCTTCGCCTATACTCCCGATTTGAAATGGGCCATTGTATGCTGGAAGGGAGGAATGCCTATCTGGCCCGTTTGGGCTGAGGAGAATGAGGTTGGGAGCATTCGTTATTGCGACCAACTGTCAGCTCCTTCCGGTAGAAACAGAACGTAAATGGCCCTCTGGGCCGCAGAGCTACAAAGCACTTTGAAGGGACCTGGCATCTTGCCAGGTCTTTTCACGTTTTACAGTGTTTGTACTGGCTAGCTTATCTCTCTAGAACGGAGTGAGTGATTTAGAAAAGGAGGCGAAATGCCATGGTGTTTAGTACAGTACTTGCTGCTTGTGTGTTTGCATTGATTTTCGGTTTGATGTTTTTGGCAAATAAGGATGAAAACGGTCGCTTTGTGACGGAATCTGATTTCGTAATGTCGCTTTTATTAGGGGCCCTTTCTTGGTTAATAGCGTACGTGGTTTCAACGAGAGAGGTTGCGTCGGAATTTAGGCAACTAGTTCCAGTTTTTATAATTGTTGCAATTTCTATGATGGCCTTTATTTTTATCGTGTGGCGACATACCAGGTTTTCTAATAAGGGCATTGAGTTTGTGGTGGCCACGATAATCAGTATTATGCTGTTATTTGCGTTCGGATTATTGGCTTTATTGGCGGTTATTAATGGGATATTATGAACAGTTTAGGCATGCTATAGGTACATTAAAAAAGGCTCGGCAGAGATGTCGGGCCATTTTTGTGTTTTAATACTTGTGCTTTTCTAAAAGTTAATGTTTTAATATTGACTTTTTTGAAAAAGTGTGCTATAATGTACTCAGTCTGAGTTTTAGGTAGTTTTTAAAACAACGAAGACCATTAACAACCAAATCATCTCAGATTTCAAAATGAGATCTGTTTATATATATGGCTATCTATAACCCCCCAAATTTTGGAGGCGGGAAGCCTCCAATCTCACATTAGAAAAGGAGGCGATTGTATGTTGTTACTTGCAATTGCAATTACTATCGTATGTTTCTTATTGTATTCCTCGTTAGAGCGTGATGCTTCCGGAAACTTCCGGGGATTTACCGCGCTCGACATTAGTCTGTCGATCGGAGCCGGTATTGTGACTTCGGCCGTTTGCTTCTTCGTGGACATGATCCAGAGAGGCAACGGTATACCGATGCTCTTACAGTATCTTCCGGTTGTTTTATTAATTATCATGATGGGCATGATGGTTGGTCTGATAATCATCTGGCAAAGATATACGCCGGGGATTATTGCTGCTATCTTGGCCGCATTCTTGCTGGCCGTCTTTGGATGGCTCGCAATTGAGAGCGCTAAGCTGACGATAAGACTAATACCTTGGGCGTTCGCAGCCTCCCTTGTCGTAATTTTGGCAAGGGTAGCGAGAATCCTGGCTATTGCCTTCGTCTTTATCGACTGGCTCTATTATAGGTTTACTCGGAGCGGTCGTCGGAGATGGAGAACCATTGCATGGATCTCGAAGGTCATCGCGTGTGTTTTGTCAGTCGTAGTGATAGCAAATACTATCGTTTTGCCGCCACTGCCGCGCACGAACCCCTTCCGGGGGTGGCTGTCCGGTTGGCAGCAGCAGAGAGGTAGTAACGGGCTTACCGCTACTGATGGAA
>JAGCAL010000025.1 GCA_017652715.1 Candidatus Saccharimonadota bacterium
AACTCGTCGCCGTTCTATTTCGCCATGACGGCGGCTTTATAGATTTGTGGTTCAATAGAATGTACTGGGGCGCACTTTTTCTTCATTACGATTGGCGTATATTTTTTATAATCGTCGAAGTTTATATCGATTAAATGATGGCATAGGTGATATTTGTTGCAATATTTTTTGGCCCTTTCGATGTCGTCATTGTATACATCAGATAATTTTGTACTAAATGTATAAGCGTTGCTACCTGGTTTTAGGTAAGACGCAAGGATGGCGCTGTCTTGTCCACCGGAGAGCAAGATGCCGATTCGGGAGTATTTTTGATAAAGCTGGTCAAATTGTTTTTGGATTTCGTGGTCGATGTCATTTGAGGTTGTAACTTTTATGCGTTTTTTCGTCGGAATTGGCTGGAGTAGCTCGTGGTGCATTCCTTTGTAAAAATCGAAATCGTCTTTATATATATAGCGATACGCTATATATGAGCTTAAACAAAAATCTTTATTGATCATTTTTCCTCCTTTACCCAGCCACGAGTATTTTTTAGGGCTTCATTTATCTTAGTAGAAGAAATACCCCTTGTATAAGGGAAATAAATTATTTTAATACCGGCTTTCTTAAATTCTTCTTCATATTTTTGCCATTTTTTCGTTCCATACCAGTCGTCGCCTACGAATAGGACGGAGGCGCCGAGTTTTTTACATACAGTTAATTTATCCATGTCGTATTGCGGTATAGCGGCATCAACATATTTGATATTGCGGATGATTTCTATACGATCCTCGAAGGGGATCATGGCATGTTTGCCTTTGTATAAAACTAGTTCATCTACGGTTACTCCTACTACTAGCTTATCGCACATTCCTTTGGCGTTTTTGAGTAGATTTAAGTGTCCGATATGGAACAAATCAAAAACTCCTGCTGTATAACCGATGACGGGTTGTTCTTTGCGACTACTCATTTTTCTCCTTTCGTTTTAAAAATTTAATACTATTACGCAATGGTCGAGTTATTTTCCAACTAGTTGAATTATAGATATCTTGAATAGATTGGTTTTGTTTATCTATGATGGTTTTTAGTTTCTCGTTTTCCTCTTGTTGTCTGAGGATGCTATTTTCGAGAGAATTAATTTGTTGGATATAGGAATCTCTTTCTTTTAGCATTAGATCGTGGAGGTATTTACGGTAATCGGTGTCTGGAGTTTTATTAAGGTAACTATCAATAAGTATCGTGAATTGGTGTACGGAATCTTTTTTAACCGGTAGGAAGAGTTCTTTTTTAGCGGATATTTGTTTTTTTGCGTATGATTGGGCGGAAAGAAGGACGGGAAGTAGATCTCGTGGGGTACTTGCAATAGGGATGATTTTGTTTTGTATGAGATTGTATTGTAAAGTATCGATTGGACCCAGGTGTTTTTCGTTAGGAGTTTTGGTAAATAGAACTACTGGAGTTTCGGTGCAGATGGCTTCAAAAATAGCTCCAGAATTATCGGAAAGAACTAGGTCGGCTTTTTTAAATAGACTTGCGACTTGAGTGTCAGAATCATAAAACTCATCTGCGATTGCTTTTAATTTATCAAAAGATTGTTTTTCGTCAGGATTAAAGTGCGTTGCGTGGTGGGCTTTGGCGATAATGTGAAAATGTTTTTTGATACTATCTATGTTAGATTTAGTGAAACCATCGACGCAGCTAGAAGATGAACCAAAAGTAGGAAGAATAAGAAGGGTTTTTTTAGGTTTCTTCGACGGGTCTTTTTTGAATGAATAATAGTTCCAGTATGGTAGAGTGAAACACTCTGCTCCATACGCAGTGAGAAATTTCGCTTCATTGGTGTTGAAGGATAAAATTGCATCGTAATCTAGTTTCCAACTTGGCAAAAAGACCGGGTTTGGTTTAGTAGTAGCAGCACCGTATGGATATCTAATATGATAAATAAAAGAAAGGCGCTTGACTATGTCTAGTTGTGGGTATGGCGTAAGAAGGACTTGATAAACTCTGTTTTTGGGGGCGTCGTTTATAGGGGAATAGCCCAGTTCTTTGATTTTTTTGATAGTGTGTTCAGCAAGGCCATTGTATCCGCTATCATATGGAACGATGATGTCTACTGGAATTTTGGATTTTTGCATATCATTGATAGCATCTTGCATGACAAAGAACTCAGTGAGGTCGTCAAAAACTATAGCAACATTAGGATTAGTTTTCTTTGACATTGAAATCTCCACGTCTGAATAAAATAGCGTCAGTAGTCTTATTACTTATGTCTTTATAATCATCGCGACGCAAGGCGATAGTGGGGGATTTTTCGTCCGGAAAATAGGTTAGAATGATACCGTCTTGATTTCTTATGGAAACATTGACACGGATGTTGGAATCGTTGATTTCAGGTAATTCGGTTTTGAATGTAATGGTTTTTTTACCTCTGCCGGTACAAATTTTATGTTTGGAATTACTATTCATTATAGCTTGGCCGCGATTGATGTCCCACAAAGTAAGTCCGACGAAAGTATCGGTGTCATTTAAGACATTATAGGAGATTTCAAGTTCGACGAGGTCCTTTTGATTAGGTTGCTTAGAGCCAAGAAGTTTAACTTTGAGGTCTTTGATGAATTCACTGGTTTTTGGTCGATCTTTTTTGTTGTCGGAATAGCGTTCGGCATTTTCTAAGCTGTACATATTGGCAACATCTTTTGGACTGCCGTTGATTTTTATTGTGCCATTATCAATTAAAATAGCGCGATTGCAGTACTGACGGACGTTCTCCATTGAGTGAGTAACGAGGACTACAGTTTTAGTTTTATCCTTTTTAATTTTGTTGAAGAATTGGTTACACTTAGTTTGGAAGGCTTCATCTCCGACGGCGAGGATTTCGTCAAGGACTAAGATGTCGCCTTTGGCTTTAATGGCGATGGAAAAGGCGAGACGAACTTGCATGCCGGATGAGAAATTTTTGAGTTTTTGGTCCATAAAATCTTCAAGTTCGGCAAATTTGACGATTTCGTCATACATGGCGTCCATTTCTTTATTAGAGAAACCTAGAAGTGAACCATTTAGGTAGACATTTTCACGGCCAGTAAGTTCCGGATTGAAGCCTACGCCGAGTTCAATAAAAGGGATTAGGTTGCCATTAATCGTTACTTTGCCTTGCTCCGGATAATAGACGCCGGCTAGGATTTTCAAAAGAGTAGATTTACCAGAACCATTGCGACCGACTATACCGAGGAAATCGCCACGTTTAACTTCGAAATCGAGGCCTTTTAGGACTTGTTGTTTTTTGTAGCCCTTGACGCCACGTAGAAGATTAAATATTGAACCTTTTAGGCTATTTGAATGGTCGGTGGGGAGTTTAAAGCTTTTAGAAAGGTCTTTAACTTTAATAACCGTATCGCTATTTGGGTTATTGATTTCGGTGCGAGTGCCAAAAGTATTTTTCATTAGACATCCTCTGCGAAAGTTTTAGATTTTTTACGGAAATAGAAGGAGGCAGATATTAAGATGATTATGATGATGAGAATAGGGAGGAATTGGAGAAAATGGTTATCAATAAAATTCCAGGTGGTAATTGTTTCGTGGGTAATGAGATTATGTCGGATGTCTTGGATGGTTTGAGCAATAGGATTCAAGAGAATTATTCTAGCAGCAAGAACGCTGGAGGAAGCAACCATGGAGACTGGATATATTATGGGTACGGCATAAAAAAGTGCCTGGATACAGACGTCCCAAATTGAGGTAATATCGCGGTATTTAACGTTTATGGCACCAAGTAGGAAAGAAATACCAAGCGATAGAGCATAAAGTTCGATCAGCGAGAATGGAACCAAAAGCCAAGTCCAACTCGGTTCAACACCGTTAATGAGTGCAAAAATAATAACTACTATTAGATTGATTATCATATTAATGACGGCAGTTAAGGTAGCCGAGACGACTACGATGTATTTGGGGAAAGAGATTTTACGGATAAGGTCACCACGTACGACCATAGCTTGGATACCTTGGGAGGTACATTCTGTGAAAAAACTCCAAATAGTTGTACCTGCGAGTAGATAGACGGGATAATGCGGAATATCGTTGCCGAAGCGGAGTAGTTTGGCGAAAACGATGTAGAGGATAGCAAACATCATTAACGGGCGGAGTAATGCCCATAGGTAACCTAATACCGAGCCTTGGTATCTGAGCTTAAAGTCGGTTTTGGTTAATTCCGACAGCAGAACGCGGTTCTTTTTATTGAATATATGAGGGATATTCATAGTTGTTATTCTACCATGAACGGGTGTTTTTGTCATGCTGTAACTATTCGCAAGAATGTTGGTATTAGACGATTCTGTACACGAAAGAAATGGAGAATGGTTGAGCTGGATTAAATAGCTTAAGGACTGATGTGATATAATATGTCACATGAAGAGAATATTAGTTACTGGGGGGACCGGGTATATCGGTTCACATACAATAATAGAATTATATAAGAGAGATTATGAGATTGATGTACTAGACAATCTTTATAATTCTAAAATTACCGTACTTGATAAATTGGAAAAAATTACTGACAAAAGACCGGGGTTTTATCAAGTAGATCTTTGTGACAAAGAGAAATTAGATAAGGTTTTCGCTGAGCACGAATATGATATCGTGATGCATTTTGCCGGGCTTAAGGCGGTAGGTGAGTCGGTGGAGCAGCCTCTAAAATATTACGAGAATAATGTTGGTGGTACAGTAAACTTGTTAGAATGTATGCAGAAGCATGGAGTGAAGAAGATTGTTTTTTCATCTTCCGCTACTGTATATGGTGAGCAGGATACGCCAAAATATGATGAAAGTATGTCGACGGGAATGGGGATTACTAATCCGTATGGCGAAACTAAACATGTGATTGAAGAGATTCTGAAGGATGTGGCTGAATCTGATCCAGAATTTGAAGCAGTAATATTACGTTACTTTAACCCAGTGGGGAATCATCCGTCGGGACTTCTTGGCGAGGACCCAAACGATATTCCCAATAATTTAATGCCGATTATTATGAAAGTATCGCGTGGGGAGATTCCTGAGCTTAGTGTGTATGGTGACGATTATCCGACGCCAGATGGTAGCGGAATTCGTGATTATATCCATGTAGTTGACCTTGCTAGGGGGCATGTGGCAGCAATTGAGAAAATGAAACCAGGGGTTTTGATTTATAACTTAGGCACCGGTAAGGGGACTTCAGTTTTTGAAATGATTAAAGCTTTTGAAAAGGCGAGCGGCAGAAAACTTCCGTATAAGGTTGTTGGAAGAAGAGCTGGAGATCTTGCTGAGATGTATGCTGATCCAGCGAAAGCGGAGAAGGAGTTGGACTGGAAAACCGAATTGACCGTAGAAGATGCGATGCGGGATACAATGACTTATTTAAACAACCTATAGGCCAGCTGGAACAGTTTTAGATTCGTGAGAGCGAGACGGAGGGCGAGTTTGTCGGTTTTTCCTGCTTCGGGGTTTTTTGTAATGTAGGCCTTATGGTCTTTCAGGTATTTAAGAAGAGTTTTAGCTTCGGGGTGACTAGTAGGGATTTGGCGGAGGATAGAGAATCTTGCGCGCATGCGACGCTCTTTTGTGGCACTTTTTAGGCTTGGGAATTTATTATCAATATCATCGCACATTTGATCGGTCAAAGTAATAAGGTCAAATTTTTGGTCGGAGAAAGTGTTGATAATGGAGGAATCGTGATGGTGATATATATAATAGTCTTCAGGAATAAAAACGAGTTTTTGGGCATTTAAGATTGCTCTATAAGTAAAACCGACATCTTCGTGGAGTTTACCGATGGGAAATTTTATACCTTTTAGAGTACTTTTTTTAAAGAGTTTCATGGTTGCAGTAACATTGAAACCATTTTCTTTTAGCATGGCTCTAAGAGCGCTTTTTGTATCGTAGGTTGTTTCTGAATAGTTTTTATTAAAACTTTTAGTTTTACGATTCGGGAAAGTTTCTTCAAATGAACAGGCGGCAATATCGGCATCGGTTTTGTTAAGTACGCTCAATAAACTTTCAATCATTTCGGGTTTAATTTCATCATCGGAATCTACAAAGGTAATAAAGTTACCGGTAGCGTTTTTAAGTCCGGTGTTTCTAGCGGCAGATAGACCTTGGTTCTCTTGAGTAATAATTTTGATGCGAGAATCTTTTTTCGCGTATTCTTTTAGAATGGTCGCGGATTTGTCGGTTGAACCATCGTTTACGCAGATGATTTCAAGATTCTGATGAGTGCTGGCTAGAATTGAATCTAAGCAAGCAGCGAGATATTTTGCGGTATTATAAACTGGGACGATAACGGAAACTTTAATGTTCGGGAATGAATTACTGTAGGAAGGGAATTTGTCTGGTTTTGATTTCGGAAAGACAATTCTGTCGTAAAAGAGAAAATTCAGAATCATAATTACTGCGGAGGTTAGAACGAAGGTTCCGGTAGTGAGAACAAATCCGTAAGTGAAGGGGAGGTGAAGGGCTTGGCAGATATTGTAGGCGAGATCATAGAGGGGTGTAAAGAAGCTAAAAAGTTGGGTGAAGCCAGGAGCGATAGCTACGGTGATGATGGCATTCCAGATAAAGAAACGGATGATTGATGATTTGGTGACATTGCGTTCTCTCCAAGTAATTTTGGAATGAAGAATAAATGCTACTACCGTAGTGATGGCTGTGCCTACGAGGGATGTTAGCCAAAGATATTGTTTATTGCCATTGTCGGTTCCATCGAAGATTTTAATATCGAGAAAAATTAGATTTAAAAGTGTGTAGGTTACGTAGTTAAAGATAGTAACAGCTATGCCGATGAAAAAATAGCGAGTGGCATGACGGGAGGTTTTGACGTCTTTTACAGGGTTTTTGGAATTCTTGTCGTTTTCTTTCATGTAATCTATTATACCATGGACATTTTGGCGGTTTTGATGTATAATTTACGGCGTTTATGGAACAAGATTATATAAAAGTTAGAGGCGCACGCGAGAATAATTTACATGATTTAGACGTAGATATTCCGCGTGATAAGTTAGTAATTATCACTGGGCTTTCGGGGTCCGGGAAGTCGTCTCTTGCGTTTGATACGATTTATGCTGAAGGGCAGAGGAGATACGTCGAGTCGCTTTCGTCTTATGCGCGAATGTTTCTTGGGGTGATGGATAAGCCGGATGTTGATTCGATTTCTGGCCTTTCCCCGGCGATTTCGATAGATCAAAAATCTACTTCGCGTAACCCGCGTTCGACCGTAGCGACGGTAACGGAAGTCTATGATTATCTTAGGCTCCTATTTGCGAGGGTTGGGGTGCCACATTGTCCGGTTTGCCATAAAGAAGTTAGCCGACGAACGACAGAAGATATAGTTAACGAAGTTATGAAGTTGCCGCTTGGGTCGAAACTGATGCTACTTGCACCAATAGTTTCGGCGAAGAAAGGTGAATTTTTACATGTTTCGGAGCAATACTTAGCGAAGGGTTTTTCTAGAGTTCGAGTTGACGGGATTATCTATGCTTTAGATGAGTTTCCGGAATTAAATAAAAATGAGAGACATAATATTGAAATCATTGTAGATAGGTTTGTTTTAAGCCCGGATTTACGAGCGCGCATTTCGACTTCGATTGAGCAGGCGCTAGAGATGGGGCAGGGGATTATACAGCTTTTAAAGATTAATGATACGGCGACGGCGGTAGGCGAGAGCAAGATTGCAGCGGATAAGACGGAAATTCTAACTTATTCGCAGCGCTATGCTTGTCCGGACCATCCGGATGAGTTAATACCGGAGCTTAATCCGAGGCTCTTTTCTTTTAATGCGCCGGAAGGGGCTTGTCCAGTATGTACGGGGCTTGGGTCGAGGATGGAAATTGATCCGGAGCTCGTGTTTAACGATAATTTGACGATTGCCGAGGGCGGTATTCGGCCGTTTAATCGCGTGGGGCAGGATTCGTGGTGGCTGAAAAGGCTGATAAAAGTAGGCGAGAAACATGGATTTAACGTACATACGCCGATAGGGGAATTGTCGGAAGAAGTGAAGCAGAAGATAATGTATGGCACGGGGGCTGAACGATACGAGATGAAGATTACTGGCTCGGGGCGGTTTGCTGATGGAACGGTTTATGAGACGACTTATGAGGGCGTGATACCAACTTTAGAGAGACGTTATAATGATCCGAAGATTAGCGAGTTTATGAAACATGATATCGAAAGGTTCATGAGAGTAAGGGAATGTCAGGAATGTCATGGAGCAAGGCTAAAACCGGCGGTTCTAGCGGTAACGGTGCATGATCTTAATATTGTTGATATGTGTAATTTAGACGTGGACGCGGCGCTTGAGGTTTTAAACCAGGATTTAGGTTTTTCGGAAGAGGAGGAGATAATTGCGAAACCGATTTTGAAGGAGATTCGGGAGCGGGTCAAGTTTATGCAGGATGTAGGGCTCGGGTATCTTGAGCTTGGGCGGGCGGCGAATACGCTATCTGGGGGAGAAGCGCAGCGGATTCGTTTAGCGACGCAAATTGGTTCGGGACTTCAGGGAGTTTTATATGTGCTAGATGAGCCGTCGATTGGTTTGCATCAGAGAGATAACGATAAACTGATTGCGACTTTGAAGCATTTGAGAGACTTAAAGAATACGGTTTTAGTCGTGGAGCATGACGAGGATACGATGCGAGCTTCGGACTATATTATTGATATTGGGCCGGGGGCTGGGCTTTCGGGTGGGCGTTTAGTAGCGGCGGGGACGCCGGAAGAAATTATGAAGAATCCAGATTCGATTACGGGGAAGTATTTGGCTGGGAAGATGACGATTGCTACGCCGAAAAAGCGGCGCAAAGCGAAGCGCGGGCAGGAGCTTGTCGTAGTCGGAGCGCGCGAGAATAATTTAAAGAATATTGATGTAAGGTTTCCGCTCGGGGTAATGACGGTTGTTTCGGGAGTATCGGGGTCTGGGAAATCTACTTTAGTGAATAATATTTTAGCAAATGAACTTCTAGCGCGACTCCATAGGGCACAGACGGTTTCGGGGACGCATGAGCGAATTGATGGAATTGAAAATCTAAATAAGATTATCGTAATAGATCAGTCGCCGATTGGACGAACGCCGCGTTCTAATCCGGCGACTTATACTGGAGTTTTTACGCAGATAAGAGAGTTATTTGCGAGACAGCCGGAGGCCGAGATTAGAGGTTATAAGGCGGGACGATTTTCATTCAATGTTAAGGGCGGGCGTTGTGAACATTGTCAGGGCGATGGGGTGAATAAAATTGAGATGCATTTTTTGCCGGATGTATATGTTAAATGTCCGGTTTGTAAGGGACGAAGATATAATCAAGAGGCGTTAGAGATAAAATATAAGGGTAAAGATATTTCGCAGGTGCTCAATATGACGATTGATGAGGCGGTAGAGTTCTTCGCGAATATTCCCTCGATTGCGCCGAAGCTACGTACGATTCAAGAGGTCGGACTAGGGTATATTAAGCTTGGTCAGCCGGCGACGACGTTTTCGGGCGGGGAAGCGCAGCGGATTAAGTTAGCAACGGAGCTTGCGCGGCGTTCGACAGGAAAAACTCTTTATATCTTAGATGAGCCAACGACGGGACTACATACGGATGATGTAAAGAGATTGCTTGCAATTTTAAACAAGTTAGTTGATGGGGGGAATTCGATGATTATCATTGAACATAATTTGCACGTGATAAAGTCGGCTGACTGGATAATTGATATGGGGCCGGAGGGGGGACTTAAAGGTGGGCAGGTTGTTGCTGAGGGTACGCCGGAGGATTTGGCAAAATCAGCTAAAACTCCGACGGGGGAATATTTAAGGAAGTATTTGTAAAAATATCGGTTAGTGAAGGGGGTTATGGTCGAGGAATGGTTTTTGCTGTGATATAATAGAGGAAAGGAGTTATATATGGCAACAAATATTACAAAGATTTTTTTAGTTTTAAACTCAGGGTCAAGTAGCGAGAAGTTTTCGCTTTATGAGGGGGAAGACGAGGTTTGTTCGCTTTATTTCGAGGGAATCGAGGAAGACGGCAAGAAGAAATTTATTTGTACAATTACGCGGGCAGATGGCTCGGAAGAGCTAGTTGATAAAAAGTGGGACTCGCTCGACGTTGCGTTCCGGGAAGCGAAGGCGATTTTTGAAAAAGAGGGCTTTATCAATGAGGCACATCCTTTGGACGGTATTTTAGTAAGAGTCGTAGCGGCAGGGAAATATTTTTCGAAGAATCACATAGTCGACGATAAAACGATGGCGGAGCTTGAAAAAGTGCAGGTAACTAATCCTTTACACGTTCCGGGAACTGAGCGAGGGATTCGCAATGCGCGTGAGACGTTTAAGGGAGTGCCGGTGATTCTAATGTCGGACTCGGAAGCTTTAACGGCGGAGTCGCGTAAAGATACGATGTATGCTTTGCCAGAGAAGATTGTCGAAGAGTTTGACTTGGGTCGCTGGGGGGCGCACGGAGCGTCTTATGGTTATATGATGGGTAAAATTTCGGACCTTGGGCTTTTAAAGAAGAAAATGGTCGTTTGTCATTTAGGTTCGGGTTGTTCGGTAACGGCTTTAGTTGATAGTAAGCCGGCTTATACTTCGATGGGTGAGACGCCGCTCGAAGGATTAATGTCTTCGACAAGGACTGGCTCGATTGATCCGACAATTGGGGCGCTTCTCGGAGAAAAACTCGGCGCGGCGGCGGCGATTAAATTAATGAATAAGGAATCTGGGCTTCTAGCTTTAGCGGGATCGAGCGATATGCGTGAGATTATTGCTGGAGCAGAGGAAGACAAGCCAGAAGCGGCAGCTGCTTATAATATGTTTATTGACGGGGTAGCGGGGAAGATTGGCGAGTTTGCGGCGAAGATGGGGGGAATTGATGCGATTGTCTTTACGGCGACGATTGGGGAGCGTTCGATTCCAGTCAGAAGCTCGATTATTGGTAAGCTAGGATTTATGGGATTTGAGATTAAGAATGATGCTTCGGTCGATAAGTCGGCTGGGTATGCGAATGTTGCGACTGAGGAGTCGAAACCGATTTATGTCATTCCGACGAACGAAGCGGCATATATGATTAAGAAGGCGTCTGAGCTTCTAGACGAGGCGGAGTAGAAGGCTTCTCGCTTTAGATGAGTTGGAATAACGATCAGGTTTCTCGAGAAGAAACGGACAAGATTATTGAACTTGCGCAAAGTTCCCTGCAATTTCGCGGGGACTTTGTTGAGCTCGGTTGTTATAAGGGAGACACGTCGCTGCTTCTTGCGGAGGTTTTACATGGTTCAGATAAGAAACTATGGATTTATGATTCGTTTGAAGGGTTGCCGGAGAAAAGTGAGAAAGATTATTCGGCGGCGGGGGAGAATTTTCGACAGGGCGAACTTTTAGTTACAAAGCGCGAAGTAAAGGAGAGGTTTTTAAGGGCGGGGTTTAAGCTTCCTATTATTAAGAAGGCGTGGTTTTCGGAGCTTTCTCCGTCAGATTTACCAGAGGAGATTGCTTTTTCGTTTTTAGACGGGGACTTTTATGAGTCGATAAAACAGAGTTTAGAGCTTGTATGGCCGAAGATGGTTCAGGGCGGTTTAGTACTCGTGCATGATTATAATAATCCGGCTTTACCTGGGGTTTCGAAGGCGGTAGATGAGTGGCTTTCTTCGAGAGAGGCGTCCCAGGAGAGTATAAAGCGGGAGGTTTTTCGGAGTCTTGTTATTCTAAGATTAGGGTAGGGATTTAGCTTATTTTATTGGATTCCTCTCTACGGGTTTTAATTAGCACTCGGGGGTTTACAGTGCTAATTTTTGTGCTATAATCGGGGTAGAAAAGGAGAAAATATGGCATTAAAACCGTTAAGTGATAGAGTGGTTGCGGTTGTTCTAAAACCGCTAGAAAAGACAAAATCTGGTATTCTTCTCGGGGAGGCGAAGGAGAAGCCGGCGTATGCGGAAGTTGAGTCGGTTGGACCAGAGGTTAAAAATGTAAAGAAGGGGGATAAAATTGTTTATAAGGAGTATTCAACGACTGAAATTAAGCTGGATGGCAAGGATTATATTATCTTAAAAGAAGAGGATGTTTTAGCGACTTTATAGAGTAAAAGTTGTGGAAAAGTCTGTGGAAAACTTCGGGTGGATTAAACTTAAAAAGGAGAAAAAATGGCAAAAAAGATATTTTATGAAGCGGAGGCTAGAGAGAAAGTATTATCTGGTGCGAAGCAGCTATATGATGCAGTTAAAGTTACGTTTGGACCGAAGGGTAAAAACGTAATTATAGAGAAAGAATATGGTGCGCCGGTCATTACGCATGACGGGGTGACGGTTGCGGAAGCGGTTGAGCTAGAATCTAAGAATGAGACTTTAGGGGAAGCGGTCGGAGCTAAACTGATAAAGACTGCAGCGCAGAAATTAAATAAAGTAGCGGGCGATGGAACGACGACGGTGACGGTTTTAACTTATAATATTTTAAATGAGGCGAATAAGCTAATTGCGGCTGGAATTAATCCGATGGAGCTTCGACGCGGAATTGAAAAAGCGGGAGCGACGATTGTTTCTGAGATTGATAAGGTTGCGGAGAAGATTGAGGGTAATTCTCAGAAAGTCGCGGAAGTTGCGACGATTTCGGCAGGCGATGCGGAAATTGGTAAGTTGATTGCGGAAGTGATTTCGAAAATTGGTAAGGACGGGGTAGTGACGGTCGAGGCTGGACAAGGACTTGAGATGGAGGAGGAGATTGTCGAAGGCTTTTCGTATGATAAGGGTTATTCTTCGCCGTTCTTTGTAACTGATGTTAATCGTCAGGAAGCGGTGTTTGAGAAGCCGTTAGTTTTGATTACTGAGCAGAAGATTTCAGCGGCGAGTGATATTTTGCCTTTGCTTGAGAAATGTGCGCAGGCGGGAAAGAAAGATTTGGTGATTATTGCGGAAGAAGTCGAAGGGGAAGCGCTAAGTCTTCTAGTTTTGAACAAGCTTAAGGGGGTGTTTAATTCGCTAGTTCTAAAGGCGCCGTCGTTTGGAGAGCGCAGAAAAGAAATCATGGAAGATATTGCGATTTTGACTGATGCGACGGTCGTTTCTTCGGACAAAGGTTTGAAGCTAGAGGAAGTTGGGCTAGAGGTTCTTGGCTCGGCGGCGAAGGTGATTGCGGAGAAGGACGAGACGACGATTATTAAGGGGGCAGGAGATGCGAAGGCAGTTAAGGCGAGGATTGAGTTGATTGGCAAGCAGGCGGAGATGGCGAAGTCAGATTATGAACGTGAAGAGTTTGAAAAGAGAGCGGCGGCGCTTTCTGGGAAAGTGGCTGTGATTAAGGTCGGGGGAGCAACGGAGACGGAAATTGAGGAAAAGAAGTTTAGAGTAGATGATGCAGTTGCGGCGACGAAGGCAGCGCTAGCTGAGGGGATTGTGGCCGGAGGCGGTGTAACGCTAGTTAACTTAGCGGAGAAATTATCTTCCAATGAGAACGGTGCGAAGATTGTAAAAAATGCTCTTAAGACTCCGTTTGTTCACATCATGGAGAATGCAGGACTAAATGCGCAGGCGTTGCTCGCTGAAGTTGAGGGAGCAAAGGCAGAATTCGGGATTAACGTGATGGAACCGGATAAAGGTTTAGTTGATCTTAAGAAGGCTGGGGTGATTGACCCAGCTAAGGTGACGAAAGAGGCAGTAAAGAATGCGACGTCGATCGCGGCGACAATATTACGGTTAACGCGTCCGGCGCGTTCCCGAGTGCCGATCCCGGAACGTATGCCGTTACGGTGCATTACACGCTTTCGGGCGGTACCAGTACGATACGGAATAATTATC
>JAGCAL010000026.1 GCA_017652715.1 Candidatus Saccharimonadota bacterium
GAAAGCATCGCCTGCACCAGTAGTGTCTTTAATTTTGGTATCTTCATAGATTCCGAAACGATAAGTTTCTTCACCGTTCCCCGCGATTCCACCCATCGGACCGTCTGTAATAATCACGGTCCCGACATATCCACTAAGATGATATAACAGTTCAGTCAGTACTACCCCAGGTACGAGCTTAGCCGCCTCAGATTTATTAACATTTAAAACATCAACATATTTTAGAAGTCTAGTCAAAGCTTTCTGGTTCTCGAGTTCCTTCACTCCCGGATTAAACATGATTTTCGTATCAATAGCTTTTGCCTTCTTAAAGAAACGCTCCAAGGTATCAATATCGCCGCGTAAAGTCGTTACATAAAGCCAATCCGGCTGAACTAAATCTAAATCATTCTCGTCCAGATTCCCGAATTGCTCGCTCGCTCCGCGACAAGTCAAAATTGTCCGCTCGCCGCTTTTTCGGTCAAGCAAAATTACGGAAGCTCCCGTATTCCGCCGTTCAAGAAAATGGATATAGCTATTATCAACGCATTCTTCATCTAGCTTCTTCAAAATCGCCATGCCTGCCGGATCGCGCGAAATATTACCAAGTAAAATCGCTTCGTGACCATGCCTCGAAAAAGTAATTACTGAGTTCATCCCCCCGCCCCCAACTTCGTAGCAGATTTTATCAATATCGACTTTTGATCCGACGAGAACCTTTCCGAAAATCGCCGATTCCCCAATCGATGTCGGAACTAAATCGTCGTGATCGATTAAATAAATATCTTGAAGGGCTGAGCCAAGCGAAACAATCCGTGCCATTTATAATACAACTCCATTTTTATCAATTTCAGAAACGAGGGCTTGGAACATTTCGGCCGGGTCTGGCGCCTCTGCAATCGCCGAACCGACGTTAATCACATCAAGATCGGCATGCGCTAGAGCGCGCACGTTAGATAAATTAGCCCCTCCGTCCCAACCGATCTCAACTTCCGGCTTCATATTGCGAATTAAAGAAATTTTCTCCATCTGCATCATATCGGCCTGCGACTGTTGTACGCCGGGTTGTCCAGCAAAAACTAAAACATGGTCCGCCATATCAATATAATATTTCGCATTTCCCGGATAAGTCGACGGCAGAAGCGCAATCCCGAATTTAATCCCAGCCTCTTTTAAGGCATTAATCGTCGGAGTTAGATCTTCATTCACTTCGGCATGTAGAATACATAGCGAAGGCTTCAATTTTAAAATCGTATCAAGATGTTCCGAGGGATTCGCTACTAACATATGTAAATCAGCTTCCCAGTTTTTCGGCCACCAAATATTCGTTACGTCCAGAGTTTCGTTCGGCACAAATTTCCCATCCACGACATCGATCTGCACGCGACGCGTGAAAGTATTTATTCGCTCAACTTGAGCCCGAAACGACTGTTTATTATCGGTTAGAATTGCCGGCACAATCGAAACTTGTCTAATCATAATCCTCCCTTTCATCCAAGCGATTTATGCGTTTAACGCGACGCTCGATTCCCTCAAATTTAGTTTCTAAAAATGTCGTAATAATCTTTTGCATTTGTTCTTCGTCGAGGAAATAGGCTGAAAGACAAACTATATTCGCGTCATCATGTTCGCGCGCGAGTTTCGCTGATTCCTCATTTTCGCAATGCGCAGCGCGGACACCCTTAAAGCGATTCGCCTGCATCGTTACGCCGTGCGCTGAGTCGCAAATCAAAACCCCTCTTGAATCCCGATTCTCTTTGACGTTCTTTGCTACGGTAATAGCCGGGTCATTATAATCGTCGCCCTCGTCATAAGAATAAGCTCCAACATCGATTACTTCATATTCGGTTTTCGCTAGAAACTTTAAAAGCTCCTTCTTTCTTTCGAACCCTTTATAGTCGGCGCCAATATAAACTCTCATTAATTTCCTTTCCCGAAATCAATTACTAACTCAACCAGACGATTAGAGTATCCCCATTCGTTATCATACCAAGCTACAACTTTTATCATATTTCCCCCGACCACGTCGATTAACGGCAGGTCTACGATGCAAGAACGTGGGTCGCCGATAAAGTCGGACGAAACTAATTCTTCTTCAGTTACGCCGATGATACCCTCATAATAAGGCTCCCGAGCCACTTTCTTAAATAATTTCACCAGTTCTTCTTTTGTCGTGTCGCGCTTTATAATTGCGGTAATGTCAGAAAGTGAAACAACCGGCGTTGGTACCCGTACGGATAAACCATTGAACTTATCTTTTAAACTAGGAATTGCAAGAGCAGCGGCTTTCGAAGCCCCGGTAGTTGTCGGTACGATATTCTCAGCAGCCGACCGTGCTTCTCTAAGGTCCTTAGCTGGTGCGTCGAGAATCTTTTGTGAACCAGTATAAGAATGAACTGTAGTCATCATCGCTTTCTCAATTCCAAATTCATCCTCTAGAACCTTCATAATCGGCGCGATACAGTTAGTAGTGCAGGACGCATTAGAAATAATCTCGTCATTCTCTTCCACGACATCTTCATTAACGCCGATTACAACAGTTTTCGCCCCTTCGCCCTTAGCGGGAGCAGAAATTACAACTTTCTTTGCGCCAGCTTTAATATGTGCACGCGCGTCCTCAGGTTTCGTAAAGAAACCAGTCGACTCGATTACAACATCTACGCCCAATTTCTTCCATGGTAAATTCATCGGGTCTTTCTCGGCGTAAACTGGAATTTCGCGAGTATTGATAATCAAAGATTTCTCGGTATAGGATACTTTCTTATCATAAGTCCCGTAAGATGAATCATGTTTCAAAAGATGCGCAAGGGTTTTTGCATCTGTAATATCATTGATTGCTACGACTTGAGCGTCATGCCTATCTAGCAAAATCTTTAATGCGTTGCGGCCAATTCGTCCAAAGCCATTTATCGCAACCTTTACCATTTTACCTCCTAAATATACTTATGCCTATTATACCACATATTTGTCCAGCGCGAGATAAAAAGTAGTACTATCTTAAGCCGTAGCATTATTATTGTAAGACAAAAGATTGCTGCAAGATAAAAAGTCTAAAGCGCTAGCGTGCAAAATGCGCAAACGCACGGTTCGCTTCTGCCATACGATGGGTATCTTCCTTCTTCTTGAAGGCAGCACCAGTTTCGTTATAGGCATCTACGATTTCAGCTTCTAGACGCTTCGCATATGGCATACCGCTTCTAGCGCGAGCCGATTGTACGAGCCACGAGAAAGCGAAATGTAGCTGTCTGTGACCGTTAATTGGGAACGGAATCTGATAGTTAGCTCCGCCAACCCGGCGCGACTTTACTTCGAAATCTGGCGATACATTCGCGATAGCTTTCTCAAGCACCTCGACCGGATTTTCAGATTTCAATTTCTTAGCAGCGCCTTCGATTGCGGAATAAACTGCACGCTCGGCAACCTGCTTTTTACCGTTTAACATTGACTTGTTGATGAGTCTTTGAACTAGAATCGACTGATATTTGCGATCCGGATTAACTTTGCGTTGCAAGGACTTTGTAACTTTACGTGACATTACTTATCCTCCTTCTTAGCACCATATTTAGAACGACCTTGTTTGCGTCCTTGTACGCCCTGTAAATCTAGCGTACCACGGACAACGTGATAACGTACACCAGGCAAATCCGGCACACGACCGCCACGTACGAGCACAACGGCGTGCTCCTGTAGGTTGTGGCCCTCGCCCCCGATGTAGGCCCAAACTTCCTGACCATTCGTCAAACGAACCCTAGCGACCTTACGCATAGCGGAGTTCGGTTTCTTTGGCGTCTTAGTAGTAACTTTAATACAAACCCCACGCTTTAAAGGCGCAGCCTTCTCAGTACGCTTGGTCTTTAGAGTATTTATGATGGAACCAAGAGCTGGGGATTTGGATTTCTTAGCAGCCTTTTTTCTCGGCTTCCTAATCAACTGATTGATAGTTGGCATTAAAATGCTCTCCTTATTCTTATATATAATATATAGTAACTTTAACACACTATATATAGCGTTTTAACGCCGAAAAATACATTAAAAACACCATATCTAGTGGTCACTTTGCTAGTCCGTGTACAGCAATTACGGACCAGCTGAAACTCTTAAGAGTATTATATCATACTTGTGTCAAAAAATCTATAGGAACGAGGTATTTTATATTCGTTTCCGTCCGGCGTGCGGTTTAATGATTTTAGCCGCAGAACTAGATTTTGTTTCGGTTTTTTTTCTGATAGCTCTAGGTGCAACTTTTACGCTACTCGCTACTCTAGAGCCGACTTTACGAGTTAGACCAGTACGTTGTTTTGCTTTCCTTTTCTCTTTTGCGAGATTATCTCGCGTTATCTGCTCCTCGATTCTCGCAGCGACAGCAGCGGCCGATTCAGCATCGCCCGCATCCTCGTGAATTGCTAAAATCTGGCGAAGCGTCGAAACTTTCGGGTCGAGCTCGTAGGCATTCTCGAGCGCCTCGATGGCTTTTTTCGTTCGCCCGAGTTTCTCCTCGGCTTTCGCTAGTGCAATATAACGAGCCGGAACGTCGCCCTCTTGTTCAATCGCCTGACGAAACGCCATCGCGGCCTTTTCATATGCCCCAGTTTCTAAATAAATTAAACCAGCGTTATGAATTGAAGCCGGGTTATTATCAAGCGACTGCGCAATCTCGAAGCATTCGACCGCCTCATCATATTTTTGGCCCTTCGCGTAAAGAATCCCAAGCCGGTTATAAGCGGCTGCATTCTTCTCGTCGAATTTCAGAATCGTGAGCAATGCTTTCTCGGCTCTGAAGGGCTTGCGCTCCTTCATTGAAGTTTGCGAAATCTGCCAAAGTCGCTTCATTTGTGCTTTATATTTCGGGGATTTTTCCTCCTCTTTCTTCACTTTCGCCTCAACCGGAAAGAACAAAATCAGATATGCTACAAAAACAAGAATGACAAAAATTGCAATCATGCTTCTATTTTAGCATAGATTAGCAACTAGTTGTAGTTTAATATTACCGTTTTTAGCGATATTCTCATAAGCAGCAAGAAACTTCGTCAGCTTCTTTAAAAAAATCTCTTTTTGGTTCTGGAAATAAGCTTTGTAAAGCATCTCGATAGCAATACCGATTATCTCTAAGGCGTAATCGCGTACGCCCTGCTTCTTTTTCGTAATTTCCTGCGCAAGTCTCGCTAAATCGCTAGGTTTCGCCGCAATTAACTCCCGAGCCAGCGCCTTCTTCGTCTTGTCCTCGCTAGAAATTTTAGTAATATCAAAATCCGCATGCAGAAAATAAACATTCGCGCGACTTAAAATCGTAGCAAGAAGCTGGGAAGGTTGGCTCGTGATTAAAATATAATGAATCTTATCCCCTGGCTCCTCAAGGTTTTTTAAAAAAGCATTACCGGCAGCAAGCCCAAGCTTCTCGGCGGGTCGGATAATGACATATTGGTCGTTAATCTGTTTCGTGTTAAGTTGGGCGGTTGTGCTACGCACCTGCTCAATCGTAATCGTCGTCTTTTCTTCCGGCTTTAAAATAATCGCATTTTTAATCTTAACTTCAGTGTCGTCCGGAACGACAAAAACCGAAGTCCCAGAACGCGAAGCAATCTTCTCGATTTCCTCTGGCGAATTAAAGAACATTTTTAAACTCCGGGGGTAGTTTCGCCTCAAAAACCGTGCGCTTACCACCCGGAAGTGTAATTTCTAGTTGATGAGCGTGCAGAAACAAACGGTCGGCTTTCTCGTTACCGTAAACTGAATCGCCAAGAATTGGATGACCGAGATATTTTAGATGTACCCTTAGTTGATGAGTACGACCAGTCGTAGGCTTGAGTTCGAGTAGCGAATGTTTATCGTCGGATTTTATAACTTTATAATAAGTTTCTGAAGCTTTCCCATTCGGGTCGACCCGAAAAGTTGTCGGACGCTTTTTATCTCTTGCAATCGGAAGATCGATACGCGCTTCATTCAGCTTCGGCACGCCCTCGACAATAGCAAAATAAGTCTTATGTGCCTTCCTATCCTGGAACTGCCGGCGTAAAAAACTCTGGGTTTCGGGATTTTTCGCCATAATAACGACCCCCGAAGTGTCGCGGTCAAGACGATGGACGAGAAGACCATATTTCTCCAAGGTATTTTCTGGGCAATATTCGCCCTTCGCCATCGATAATAGTCCGGCCGGCTTATCTAAGACTATTACATTCCCGTCCTCGTAAATCGTTTCCGGCACCAAATCCTCGTTTTTCATAATATCGGGGATTTTTAAGTCGACTTTTACCTCTTTTTCAAACTTCGCATTAGGTTTCTGGACCAATTTCCCGTCAACAGTTACAAAACCGTTTTCGATGAATTTCTGCAGACTTGAACGATTATAGCTTTTATAAATCTCCATCATAAGATGGTCGAGACGGAATTTTTCCGGCGCATCCGGCGCGTCCGAAAGTTCAGTGTCGCCGTTTATAACTCGCGACATCGCCGGTTTACTGAATTTTTTTCCGGTTCTAATCATCGTAATCCGACAGCTTTTTGTACTTCTTCTAGTTTACTATTCGCAACATCGTTAGCGTAAGCCTCGCCCTGCTTAAATAGTTCATAAACTTCATCATCAGAAATCTCAGCGACTTTGGATTGAAAGATGGTTAGCATTTCAGAGACGCTTTCCGCTACCTTCTTTTTTAAATCACCATATCTAGTTTCGCCTGCCCATGTAGAAATCACATCCTGAAGCGGAGTATTAGTGATTAGAGCCTCTATCTGTAAGAGATTCGAAATACCGGGTTGATTCCACATATTGAACTGAATTTTTCCAACGGAATCAGTAGTAGCCGACATTATTTTCTTAGCGGCGCGCTCCGGTTTATCAGTTAGCATAATCTTAGAATTCTCGGCCGGTGTCGATTTGCTCATTTTCTTTTCCGGATTTAAGAGATCACGAATTCGAATTGCCTGGTCTAGCCCCATAAACTTAATCTGTTCGGAAGTAGTAGCCGGAACAGTAAAAATCTCACCATATTTATGATTAAAACGCAGTGCTATATCACGCGTAAGCTCGAGATGTTGGAATTGGTCTTCTCCGACCGGTACATAAGTGGCACTATAAAGTAAAATATCGGCAGCCATAAGAACCGGATAATCAAAAATACCGACATTTACGCTTGATTTTCCTTCGCCTTTTTCCTTATATTGAATCATCCGGCCCAATTCACCCATCGAGGCGGTACAGTTAAGAATCCAGCATAGCTCAGAATGAGCCGGAACGTGACTTTGACGATAAAAATGGATATTTTTGCTCGGTTTTAGTCCGGCCGCGAGATAGTATTTAATATTTCTAACAATGTTTTGTTGCATATCACCGTCAACCTCGCTAATAAGCGAATGGAGATCGGGGATAAAAAAATTAATGTTATAATCTTCGTGATGTTTATTGGCCAAATTAGCCATATGAGTCAAAACCCCAAGATAATGACCGATATGAAGGTCGCTATTTACACGAAGTCCTGTTAGAATCGTTTTCATACTTTTATTTTAACATAATTTATGATAAAATAAAAACATGGATGACGAATAGAAATACATCATCTAATTAATCGTGGGGCGTTAGCTCAGCTGATTAGAGCGCTACTATGGCATAGTAGAGGTCATGAGTTTGAATCTCATACGCTCCACCAAAAGTAAAAAAGAAGTCGCTTGCGACTTGTTTTTTATTTTTTAGGAGCGGCCCGAGATTACGTAGTAATCTCATACGCTCCACCAGAGTAGGAAGCGAATAAAAATCCAAAGTTCACTTTGGATTTTTTGAGCTGACGCCCTCTGGTCTTTTTTCGCGAAGCGAAAAATCGACCAAAAGTAAGATGAACTACTGCATGCAACGTATAGATGAACCAAGGGTTCTACTATTATCGCTATTACCGGGATATATATTAGCACTCATATATAATCCATTCGAATATCGATCGTCGCCATATATAGTACTAGACCAATAAATACTATAGCTACCCCTATTAAACGCCGACGAACCGCTAAAATAACCAGAATAAATAAAATTATTTGGATAACTTCTAAGAGTAATCGCAGCCGTTTTTCCACTTAGATTAGTCAAGTTGCTACTATAATATCCGAAGCCAGTACTAGCGTTCCGATCTGGCTCCTGATTGTCCATAATAGTCTTAATAAATACATAGTAATCAGAAGTAGTATTTATAGTTGTTTGACCACCGGTCGGAAGTCTCCAACCGGTAGGACAAATAGAAGTAGCGGTAATAGACTGATTATTAAGATAACTAGAATAATGCGAAGCATCGGCAATAGCCGCCGGCCAAGTATACCAGTTTCCTACAGAATAAGTATTCGAGTTATTCTTCCAAGCGGTCATATTGGTTGCTGGACTCGCAGTATTTTGATTATTGTAGCGCGGGAAACGAGAACCAGTATAGCTACCAACAGCCACGATTGTCGGAGCGATGGTAGAACCATCGGTACTATAAAGACTATTAGCTGTGGTATCCGTACCATCAGTAAAGTGAGCCGTTTCCGGATCAGCCAAACCGATAAAGCTAGAATTATACCCTTGCGCCAAGGTCCCATCAGAGTTATGCGCGGCATCATTATCTAACCTTAGGTTTTCAATCATCCAACATTTACCGTCAGCTAGTTTAGCAACAGCATAGACGTCGTTATCGCGTTGGTCCTTTAGGGCGGTGACTCTTCCTATAGGCATAGTAGAGTTGTCTGGACAAGTCCAGCCCTGGAGATTACCAGCGCTTGGGACCCAAACTGCATAAAGTGAGAGGCCATTAGTCGTCATATCAGATGGGGTAGTAATTGTAGCATTGGGACCGTAGATATGGTAACCTGCATTTGCTCCAGTACCATTACCATTGGCATCGTTTTCGTTTAGAATCCAGTCAAACTTATCCGTCCAACCTGCGAAACCATAGCCAGAACGCTGGAAATTGCTTGCCCAAAGTGAGGAAACGGTAACATTATTACCATAGCCACTTCCACTACTACTACCACCGCAATCATCCCCCATAGAATCAGCAACCCCACTTGCATTCGGCCAGTAGCTAATACACTGCGGAGTAGCGGCCTGTGGCATGGTAGGAGCTCCAGCATTTGCTGGATGCACCATAGTATACTTTACTTTACCAGTATAGGTTCCAGCTAGTTGAGTTGTACGAATGTAGGTTTGATAAGTTGTCTTTAGAGTTGAACCTTCAGCGTTTTGTCCTATATCAGTAGCAGAGTTA
>JAGCAL010000027.1 GCA_017652715.1 Candidatus Saccharimonadota bacterium
TCCCCCTTTCGTAAGATTCGAGAAACAGAACTACGAAACAGAACTGTCATCTCTGCAAGCATTATATTATATATACTAAAATTACGCAAGCATAAGAAGATTAACAGATGCTGCATAATTCACTAATATCGAGGGACATAAAGGCAAAATCTCTGATTTTGCCGCCGTAGGGGCGGAGCGATGTGGTAAAATTTATTACCACATCGCGAAGCTCCCGAGATATAGTGAATTATGCAGCTCCTGATGTACTGAGCAAGTATTGCACGAATTCTTTAATTTCTTTTATCCCAGCTTGTCGATTTGCAGGGATAAATATCTTCTCGTCATCCAGGAAACGAAGAGACGAGGCCAACTCGTAAACAGCTTTAATAAGAGCAATCAACTCAGCCTCGTCTTCATCATTAAAATAATAAGGCTTATCATAAACTAAACCATCTTTTTTATCCGGCACTACGAATAATATATGCGCAGCCGTCACCTTATACTTACGATATAAAGGCGAATTATTTAGTAAAAGCTTATAAAACAAAAGTTGCAGCATGTATTTATATAGTGTCTTATGCGATTGCCATTTGTCCTTATGATAGTCAGCCGTCTTATAATCATAAATCTCAAGAGTTTTATCTTTCTCATTAATCAGTAAATGGTCAATCTTACCGGTTAGCGGAACCCCATCTAAGACAATTCTTTCCGCTCCCAGATCCACTTCAGCCTTACCCTGTCGTAAAATATCGCCAAATTCTTTTAACGAAACAGCCAGATCACCTGGACCTTTTTCGCGGAGCTTCTCCTTAATCTCAGATGAGATATTACGCTGTTCAAGCTCAGATAGGAAGAATGAGATGGCTTCTTCATCCGAAATTAGCTGATTAGTCACCCTTTCAAAAGTCTTATGGACCAAATTACCAAAAGCTAGCGACTCATCTTCAGGCCCAGACGGCACGTGCAAAATCTCTCTCTTGAAAAACTCCTGCGGTCCAGCATAGGCAATATCAATAAAAGTAGTAAGTGATGTCGGCGACATCCGATAACGAGAAATCTGGTCTTTATATAGTAGGCGCAAATCTGGTGCATACTCAACATATGGAGATAGCCAATTCTTTAAATTCTGCTCAGTAATTTTAGTCGAGTCCTGTTCGTAATGACAAATCACCTGTCCAGATGGCAAGAACGGCGAAATCACCTTATCACCTTCCACATATTCATTGAGGTATTCCAACCTATCAGGGCTTTTACCGTTGAAATCGGCCAGCGAGTTAGTAATATAGATTGATTTCTTCGCACGAGTCAGGGCTACATATAGAATCCGCAATTTCTCTCCGTCAGTCGTACCGGTATGACGAATATGCAAGAGATTTTTTGGCAAAGAAAGCGTACTATTATTGCCTTTGCCTTTACCCCATGCACTGTGGTCAGTCGAGATAATAAAAACATATTGAAATTCCAGACCCTTAGCTTTATGCGCAGTCAAAATTTGAACCGCATCCTCAGATTCTTTATAAGGCGAAGTGGTATTTAAAGCCATACTCGCATTCTCATAATCCGAAATCATTTCAATCAAATCATCTAGCATAAGCCGCTTATCACCAAAATGCTTATTTAGCTTACCACGCAGACTAGCCAGATTCTCATACAAAGCATACGATTCATATTCTCCCTGGCTTGTGTAGTACGAAAGATACGGCGAGCGATAGTCATTAATAGACGAGGCACCAATGACATAATCTATGAAAATCTCTAAGGGCTCCGTAAAGGACCGTGCAACCAGATTCGCCAAGAACTCAGCAAAAGATTTAATCTGTTCGTTCTGTGACGTTGAAAGACAATCAAAGAGAGATTTTTTCTCAGTGCGGGCTAAGTCAACTATCTTTAATACTTCGACCATCGGCAAGCCAAAGCAAGGATATCCCATAACCTCCATTAAAAGAGCTGCCTCAACTTTACCAATCCTCAGCTGGTACACCAGACGACAAATTGACAACAATTGGTGTATATAAGTGTTTTCAAACAAATTATTCTGCCTCTCAAAGGCTATATTAATCTCCGAATGGGATTTAAGATAAGGTAGAAGTGGCAAAAAATACTTCCCCATATAAGAAATTACCGCAATTTCGTGTTGCGGCACACCCTCATTGATAAGTTCAGCGATTTTATTTGCCACAAAGCTAAATTCCATGTCAGAGGATTTAAATTCGTGCCGGAAAATCTGAGAGGCATCCGGGTTTGGTTGATGAGCGAATAACTCCTTATCTGCAAATCTATCCGGAGCCTGATTAATAATCTCACGCGAGAAATCCAGAATCTCCTGGGTACTACGATAGTTCTCGACCAAAGGTATCACTTCGGCCGAATAATGGTTCTGAAAATCTAATAGATTTGTCGACAAAGCCCCTTGAAACTCATAAATCGCTTGATCATCATCGCCAACCGCCATAATATTTGGCTTTTCATAATCAGTTAGCTTCTTAATAATCATAAACTGTGAAGGATTGGTATCCTGAAACTCATCAAGCATAATATACTGATAGCGCTCCGACAAAGTCAATCTGAATCCCTTATCATCCGTCAAGACCTTCACCGCCTCCTGAATCATATCGTCAAAATCATACAAACCATTTTGCAGTAAGTATTCATTATATTTCGACATCACATTGGCAAGGCTCAGCAGCTTTTTATTCGCAACACGATCCTTCAATCTATAATTACCCTTAGCATCAAGCTCAAAATGATCATTCCGCCATTTCGTAAGTGTAGTAATTTTCTCAGCAGACTCAGCTTGGACAATAGCTTCCTTCAAAGAACGCGCTAGCTCCCCAATTGAACGTTCGACTGTCGGAAGAATCGGCTGCGCTTCAATGTACTTTGACAAAATCTCAAAAATAGGCTGATAAGCATTCTCGAGAGATTCCTTGAACTTCCTGGCGACTACGTTTTTTAATAACGGTGATATAGCCTCAGATAAGACTTTAGAATCTTCAATGTTGGTATCAGCGATTAATTTTAGATCGGCATCCGAAAGCCCCGCCGACTTAGCGGATGAAATCACCTCGATGATATTCTTTACGTTGTCGCCACGCAGAATATCAGTCCCCGACAAACTATCCTGAATTGTGTTAACAATTTTATATTGTGTCACTTCATCAATTGCTGAATCGAGATGTCTATCATAATCCTCACTATAATTCCTATATTGCGCCAGAATATCTGTACCAAAAGCATGATAAGTCCCAATATTAACCTTCATCGCATCGGCGCCAATAATGGTTTTAAGACGTTCGCGCATATTAGAGGCACCGGTTTCGGTAAAGGTAAGGCACAGAATGTTTTCTGGGTTGGTATCAGTATTTTTTAATATATAAGCCACCTTCTCGGACAAAAGTTGAGTCTTCCCCGTCCCCGGACCAGCCAATACAAGCAAAGGCCCATCTAAATACTCGACAGCTTTCTTCTGATTCACATTAAGCCCCATAATTCTCCCTTCTATTTAAACCAAGATGAAAAAGTCTTAAGAATAGTGTTTAAGATTACTGCCTCGCAAGGCACTTCAATTTCGTGCTTTAGAATCTTCCTAATGGCCGATAAACCTTCGACGGTTTTCTCTGGTTGATAAGTCGAATCGGCTCGATATTTGTCACCGAACTCATAATTCCGTGATGGGTAACCACAAGTTAACTTAAGGTCGCCAATCCCACAGTAAAGCCCTACCGTCTCGCCGTCTGCACCATTTGACTTAAGAACAGCTCGCATTTCGTTCGAGACATCACGAATATACTCATTCCAATCGGCCGAACCCCGCGCTAAACCCAATATCACAGCCTGAATCGCATAAACATTCTTTAGTGAACAGCACAGCAGAACGCCGTTTTCATCGTCAGTGTAATCTGAGAAAACATAATTAGCCCGAAATAGCTCGACTAGTCGCTTGTCCGTAAAGGTAAAAAAAGTATCCTTCTGCGCCTTTATGTCATCTGCAAATCCAGGCCCAGAAAGAACCATGTAGTCTTTAAAGCCATCGAAGGTCTTAGCAGATAATATCCCCTTCGTCGCGACAATCATAGGAATATTCTTAGGTAAATGTGGTAGCACATACGGAACCGCCTTCGACGGCACTGCGAGCAGAATATAATCAGAACCGCCAACTACATCATAAAGGCGCTCCTCTTTCGTGCGCGAATCATAATAATCGATGTCGCAACCATTATTAGCTAATACTCCTCCGAGTGCTGTCCCAAACGCCCCCGCACCAATAATCGCAATTTTCATAAAGACCATTATACACCATGTTATAATTATTGTATGCAAAAAGAAGGTCAAGATTGGGTCTATACAGATATAGTTAAGGAACATTTTCTGAATCCGCGTAATTTTTTAATGGGCGATGAATCACAGTTTAAATATGATGCCTGTGGGCTTGTCGGTAATCCTATTTGTGGCGACCAGATGAAAATGTATATCAAGGTTAAAGATGACCGCATTGTTGATATTCGCTGGAAAACTTACGGCTGCGCCTCCGCCATCGCCTCCACCTCGGCCTTATCTGAACTCGCTAAAGGTAAGACTCTAGACGAGGCGCTTAAAATCACCGCCAAAGACATCGATGACTATCTAGGCACCTTGCCCAAACATAAATTTCACTGCTCCGTACTGGGTCATGAAGCCCTCGCCGATGCTATTTCAAACTATCGTGCTAAGACCCTGTAGTCTTTTTACGATCCCAGGTAGTACGTGCATTACCGCCTCGACATCATCCATGGTGTTGTCCAAGCCAAACGAAAACCTTATCGACGAGTGAGCAATTTCCGCATCACCAGTCTTCGCCATTAATACATGTGAAGGCCTAGTATCTCCTGCCGCACAAGCAGAGCCAGTGGAGACAACAATCCCCTCATTATCAAGATATAATTGAATCGATTCCCACTCGGCTGCTTTAAAAGAAACATTTAGAATATTCGGTAGCGACTTGCCCTTAGCTAAATCAGTATTTAAAGAACTGCCAGGAATCTCTGACAACATACGCTTCGCTAAAGTATCCCGAAGAGAACGCACGAAAGTGTCATATTTTTTAAAGCTCCGAGCATTTACAGAACTTCGCAGAGCCTCGCGAAAACCAATTATACCCA
>JAGCAL010000028.1 GCA_017652715.1 Candidatus Saccharimonadota bacterium
GAGTTTGGTGGGCAGAATAGGAGTTCTAGAATGGCTGGAACTAAAGCTGGCGGCATGAAAGCTGCTGCGACCAACAAAGCTAAATACGGTAAAGAGTTTTATGCTCGTATCGGTAAAAAAGGTGGCCAGAATGGTCATACTGGCGGTTTTGCCGCTAACCCAGCACTAGCTCGTATCGCCGGTGCTAAAGGTGGACGCATTTCGCGTCGTGGTCCTGCTAAGAAAGCTTAAATAAAGTTTTCGCAGCGCGGACAGTGATAGACGCCGTCCACATCTTGAAATCGCGTTAGCCCACACTTCGGGCAACGCGATTTTTTGTGGAGCCAATCTCGGTAGGTATCTAGCTCGGACTCTATAAAATCATCATCTATTTTTA
Organism: Candidatus Saccharimonadota bacterium; assembly: GCA_017652715.1. Classification (GTDB taxonomy): domain Bacteria; phylum Patescibacteriota; class Saccharimonadia; order Saccharimonadales; family Saccharimonadaceae; genus Nanosyncoccus. Next base: position 377 of record JAGCAL010000028.1, read on the forward strand.
TGTCGTATCTAGAGGCGAGCTCTCTGGCTTTATCCCAGGCTGCAGCTTCCATTTTTAAGCGCTCTACGTCGCCCTTAAAGTCTCTATGGCCAAGAATTGCGTGCGATAACTCGTGTAGGGTCAGAAGTTCCCAATTTAGCTCCTTTGGGCCAAGCGTGATAGTTTTAGGGAAGCGAAAAGAAAACCTAGCGCCGTCCCGAAAACGATACTCAGGAAAATCAGTTCTCAAGCGAGCAACGAGACCAGTAGAAATTAGGGAATTACTCGCGTTCTTTTTGCTTGGCATAGATATAACAACCGTAAATTACAGACTCGTTAGGACGTTTAGGGCGACGCAACTTAACACCTAAATCACTCGGGAAATACTTCGAATAAAGCTTAAAGGTTTTACCCATCGGCCCACCGATGATAATCGTGTCAGGATGATACTCTTTTATGATGTCGGGAAGTCCTAGATAGATACGATTAGCGATATCTGTTAGCTCCATTTTCGTACGAAGACTGGTAGCATAATCGACATGATGGGCCGCCTCAATAGCGCTAGCGGCGGCGATATCCTCCCATTCCTTTGTCCTTCCGTCGAAGGTATACTTCCTGTGACCAGGTTCGAAACCGGCTGACTCCGGCAGAATTCTGTTTTTCTCAGCAATCCCACCCCCGATACCGGTCGAGAATGTCAGGAAAACTACTTTTCCCGGCAAGCGGAAAGATTCGAAAAGAGCAGCTAAATTAGCATCGTTTTCAAAATAAATCGGACAGTCGAACAAATTTTTTATCGGCCCGTAAATGTCAATATTATTCCAGTCGCGATTGCCAAATTTGACTGTATAATTATTTTGTACAAGACCGGGAATCGCCACTGTTACGGACTTGATTTTCGAGCGACGAAAGCCCGCTAATCCTTCAGTTAAATCGTTTAGAAAAATTCGAGCATTTTTTGAGGTTTTGAATTTTAGACGTTTTATCACTCGTCCGTGCTTTGAGAAAAGCGCTATTAAAGTTTTTGTACCTCCAATATCTATAGCTAAATACATACCTTGATTATAGCACGCTTATTTGATATAATAAAAGAAGTTTTAGGCTCACTCAAAAACATCAGGGAACTGGGGTTTTTGAGTGGGTCTAAGGAAGGAATAAATTAACCATGGCAGATGCCAAAAAATTAACTATGGACGAGCTCCTCGAGAATAACGCGGATTCGTTCAAAAAAGTTGTAGCCGGGGATACAATTAGCGGAAAGGTGTTATCCGTCAAAAAACACGAAATACTTATTGATCTAGGTGCTCAAGGTGTAGGGCTAGTTCCGCGTCGCGAGGCTTCGTTCGCACGCAATCTAAAACCGGGCGACGAGGTTGTTACTTCGGTTATCGAAGACGAAATGAAGGATGGTTACGTATTACTATCGCTACGTAAAGCCGCTAAAGAGAAGGGCTGGGACGAAATCCAAGCTAAACTTGATGCTGGTGAAATCGTAGAGGTCGTTCCATCTGACGCAAACAGAGGTGGCTTATTGGTTGAATATGAAGGAATTCGTGGTTTTATGCCTGTTTCCCAGCTTTCAGCCGAACACTACCCACGCATCGGGTCCGCTGATAAGGACGAGATCTTGCAACGCCTTAACTCTCTTGTTGGTAAACCGATTAAAGCTCGCATTCTTGATGCTAATAAGAAAGAAAACAAGCTTATCTTCTCAGAGAAGGAAGCAATCAAAGACGGTCTTGCTGAACGCTTTGCTGAACTTAAGGTCGGCGATACCGTAAAAGGCGTAGTGACTGGCGTAGTTGACTTCGGTGTCTTTGTAAATGTTGACGGTATTGAAGGTTTAATTCACATCTCTGAGATTTCTTGGGAAAGAGTAAACAATCCATCAGATTACGTTAAGATTGGCGACAATATCGAAGCTAAAATCATCGCAATCGACAAAGAACGCTTATCTCTATCAATGAAGCAATTAACCGAGGATCCTTGGATTTCTGAGGTTGAGAACCTAAAGAAAGGCTCGAAAGTCGAAGGTACGATTACTAGAATTACTCCGTTCGGAGCTTTCGTACAAATCTCGCCAGCCGTAGAGGCATTAGTTCACGTATCTGAACTAGGCGAAGGTAACGATGTTGATCCAGAGAAAATCTTTACCTTAAACGAACGTAAGAAATTCAAAGTTCTAGATATCGACAAAGAGGGTCGTAAAA
>JAGCAL010000029.1 GCA_017652715.1 Candidatus Saccharimonadota bacterium
AGAAAAATAATAAAGGCGACTTCTGGTGTACCGTTTTTAAGCGTAATAACAAATAGCGCTATGCTTAGTATAAATCTTGTCAAAGTCAAAAGGTCTGCTAAGTATCTCATTTTTTAATTATATCATTAAATATTTTTTCTAACGTTTTAATGCGATTCGAGATTAAAACCTCTTCTCGATGCTCTAACATTACTTCGCTCATCTCCTGAATTTTTTCAGGATTTTTGATTAAATTGTTTAAGGCCGTAGTCATCGCGTCGGAACTTGAGGACGCGCTAATAATATACCCTCCGGGTGGAACGATTTCTTTCATGTCGGGGTCGCAAATAAATACTGGCACACCGCAGGCTTCGGCCTCAATTAGCGCCATGCCGAATGTGTCAAAATTATACGACACAAGAACGTCTAAGTGGGCTTTGGGGATTTTTTTCATAATAGTGCTGAAGCTAGTGTTGCCATGGAAGATAACATTCATCTGACGTGTATTAGCGAAGCGTTTAGCTCTTATATAGTCACCACCACCGCCATACACATCAAGTCGATAGCGTCCATCTACATTATCAAGAGCTTCAAGAAACGGCATAATACGTTTTTCAGCAGAAACCCGGGAGTGCCAGATTAAATTAAGGGTTTGACCAGGAGAAAGAGTTTTAACAGTCGGGTTTTTCGGAAAAATAGAAGCGGAAATACCGTTCGGGAAAACTTTGATTTCTTTTTTTACACCATAATGTACAAGTTTCGCTCGAAAATGTTCAGACGGCGTTAAAACGAGGTCGGCATAATTAGCGTGGTTAACCATTAGGGTCCACATTTTAGTTTTTGCATAAGAATCAGCAAGATAATTATCGCGCTTAATGGTAGTTTCGTGCGGTATATACCAAGAATGGAACCAGTTTAAAAGGCAGGCGACAATCGAACGGAAACCAAACGGAATAATACTAGTCTCACCTACGTCTTCGCGACCATGCATAACTTGGACTGTAGGAATATTAAGTTGTTTACCGAGACGTAAACCAGCGATAGAGCAACCGCCTTCGTAATGAATATAAAAAACGTCGAAATCGCGAAGTTCTGGAAAAACTCGAAGTAGCCACTTTTCAATAATTTTCGGGCGACGAGAAACCGGAGTTAGGCCTAGAAAGAATAGCTTACAACTCGGGACTTGGAAAATTGAACGAAGTGAAAGTTTTTTTAATTCATCACTACTACGGGGAAAGCCGGTACTAAAGACAAAAACTTCGTGCCCATTTTTTTCTAGCGCTTCCTTCTGGGCGTCGATTGAACTTTTAATGCCTCCCATTAAGTCCAAATAACAATCCGTAAAAATTGCGACTTTCATGATATAATCATACCACAAATATCAAGAAGGAGCGAGGGAACGGCCCGATGAACTCCTGCCAACCTACGAATGCAAGGTGGTAAATCCGACCAAGAAAGGAAAGATATGTTCTATAGAACTGCGGAGAGCGTTTCTCCAAAACACCCAGACAAATTATGTGACCGCATCAGCGATGCGATTCTTGACGCGTATTTAGCCGAGGATCCGAATGCGCGTGTAGCGGCCGAAACTTGTGGCGGGCACGGAGTGGTATTCGTGACTGGCGAAATTACTTCGTCGGCGGAAGATGTCGACATTCCGGCCATTGTGAAGAGAATTGCTGGGGATGACGTAGAAGTACATACAAAAGTCGTTAAGCAATCTCCAGAAATTGCGCAAGGTGTGGATATCGGCGGAGCAGGAGACCAGGGAATTATGATTGGTTATGCTTGCGACGAAACGCCGGAAATGCTTCCGCAAGAAGTCGTATTAGCGCGTCGACTAAATCAATTCATTTTTAAAAAACATCCATTTGATGGAAAAACCCAAGTTACAATTCGTCCGGATGGCAGGATTGACTCCGTCGTAGCGAGTTTTCAAAATGTCTCTTCGGAAGAGCTATCTAAACTTGTACCGGAATGGTTAGATGGGCAAGGGTTTTTAAATAATCGTAGCGTAACAATGTTTTCAAAAGAGATACTCGATTCTCCTGAAAAATATGAACTATTAAATAGCGACAAGGATACGATTCGTGCATACATCAATCCAGCTGGCGACTGGAGCCAAGGTGGATTTGATGCCGATACTGGTTTGACCGGACGCAAATTGATTGTTGATAATTATGGTCCGAGAGTCGCAATTGGTGGTGGATGTTATTCCGGGAAGGATCCGTCTAAGGTAGATCGCTCGGCGGCTTATATGGCGCGTAAAATCGCGGTAGATTATTTAAGGAAACGTAGGGCGCACGAAGTTTTAGTGAGGCTGGCTTACGCGATTGGCTATGCGGAACCGCTAGAAAAGACTGTGATAGTCGACGGAAAGCCAGAAGAAATTGAAGGCTATGACTTAACGCCTGGTGGAATTATTAAATTCCTAGATTTAAAGCGACCAATTTATGAGAAAACCGCCGAATATGGACATTACGGCGAAGGGTTTGATTGGGATAAATAGTATATATATGAAAAGTCCGTAGATAGCTGCGGACTTTTTATTTTAAAGCATAAACTTCATAAAAAACAAGTCTTTACAAATAAAGCAATTATGCTATTATGAAGGCGTAAAAGTGTGGACAAAAACAAAAAATGCGAGAAGTTCATAAAACAAAAACTATTTCAATAATATTAGCAATCATAACAGTCTTTTTTGGGTTCGTTTTAACGAACTCTTTTGCTTCGGCAGAAGGTAAAGGAGGAGATGATGACATCTCCTGTACTTTTTCTTACACCGCTGGCGACGATCATACGGTATCGGTTTTAAGCGGTAGTTATACAACTAATATCGGAACCACAGATTTCACAACAAAATGTAATGATGATAACGGATTTGCTATTTATACGGTAGGGAACACAAACGATGAGCATGGCAACAATAAAATGTCGGCGACTATCGGCGGTTCTTTAGCTCCAGATTATGATATTTTAACTGGCACTAATACTTCTGGGGCAAATTCAAGTTGGGCAATAAAGTTAACTGCAACTCCAGGACAATATTCCCCTACAATAGAAAATGGTTTTGATGAATACTCAAACATACCAGATGAATACACTAAAGCAGTTTCTTTTACGTCCAGTACAGATAGTACGGTCGGTTCTAGTATCCGAACTAATTACGCGATTTTTGTATCGGTAACCCAGCCAGCTGGGACTTATACCGGGAAGGTTAAGTATACTTTAGTAAATCCACATACAGAGCAGCCATGTGCAGGAGACCATATGTGTTACATGCCTAACGCAAATGATGTTGTTGGGGTAATGGGTAGTCAGTCTTTGCTTGGAGATAGTATATTATTTGGTAGAAAATTGGATCTACGGGTTTCTAATTATAGTCGTGAGGGTTATGGTTTTGCTGGTTGGAAT
>JAGCAL010000030.1 GCA_017652715.1 Candidatus Saccharimonadota bacterium
ATGCAGCTTCAGCGTCGGCTCTTTCGGCGGCTAATCTAGCCTCTTCTTCAGCGGCTTTTCGGGCTTCTTCTTCCTGACGTAATCGTTCGGCCTCCTCGGAAGCGCGTCTGGCCTCTTCTTCAGCAGCTTTTCTGGCTTCTTCTTCGGCGGCTCTTTCAGCAGCCTTCGAGGCTTCTTCGGCGGCTCTTGAAGCTTCAGCGGCAACTTTCGAAGCTTCCTCGGCGGCTTGGCGGCTAGCTTCTTCCTCCTCCTGACGTCGTCGTGCAGCCTCCTTGGCAGCCCTGGATTCCTCATCGGCTTGCGCACGACTGGCTTCTTCTGCTTGTTTGGCGGCTTCTTCTTCGGCTTTCTTTTGCTCTTCGATAGCCTTGACGTTGGCTTGATCTTCTTCTATGTTAGTTTTCGGCGTATCTTCTTCTTTTAGCTCTTTTTTACCAGGATTTACACCGGCGTTCTTTTCCTCAGCTTTCTCGTTTTTAGCCTGCGGAGTAGTTTCGGGTGGAGCCGTGGTTTCTGGTTCTGTTGGTTTTGCCTTTGTAGTTTCTGGAGGAGTGGTCTCGTGTGGCGCGGTGGTGGTTGGCTCAGGTTTTGTCTCCTTAGTTTCTTGAGGGGTAGTTTCGTGTGGCGCGGTGGTGGTTTCTTGAGCCGTGGTGGTTTCTTCGTAGTAAGGAGTAGTTATATCTGGCTCCGTCGTGTATGTTACTGTGGTTTCATACTCTGGGGTAGGTAATACAAGTTCTGGTCCAAATATTACTTCTTCGATTTCTTGCTGCTCAACGACTGGCAAATCGCCATAAATTAAATCAATGCCCTCATCTTCTATACTACTGATTGCCTGCATGCATCCTTTGTAGCCTATAATGTTACCTTCTTCGTCATATACAGGGGTTATCTTAATATTCGTGTGCCCAATTTCATTGCCGTCGTCATCTAGCCAGTAGAATTGGACTACCTCAAGATTATGCTCATTAGTAGTACATTGGACAAGTTCCATATTGTCGTGGGTATAACCTTTTGAGGGATCCTTCTGGCGTGCGTATGCATTCTTTTGTGGACCATCTACTGTAGTTATGCGAGCAAAAGCTTGATCAATACGTTCAAGAAGTTGTTTTCTAACCGCCTCATATTTATCTGGACTGAGGCTTTCTAGTTTTTCTTCAGCCCCCGCAAGACTAATACCTTCGAAGCCCTCTGGTTGTATTGCTCTTGGGAAAAATGCTATGTAGTCTTCGGCATTTTCGGCTTGTTGATTAATGGCATACTTCATCATCTCAAACACATCATTACCGCAAATTGCGGCAACTTCACTAGCCTTAGCAAAAGCGTATGGGCTAGTTTTTCCCTCTGAGAGGTACATACCTCTCTCGCCATAGCCATCTTTAATACCTTTTTCGGCTTCTGCTCTTTCGCCCGTAGTAGTTACGTTCGCTTGAGTTTCAGCAGGGCTGACCGCTCCAATACCCGCTTGACCTACAGCGGAAGCATGATACGCTTCCATCGACGCATCCCCCTCTGCTTCTTGTGGAACTTCAGTCCATGTTTCTCCAGTTTCCGTAGTTTCGTCTCCTCCGGATAAAGCATCTTCCAGTGTCGTACTAATAGGGGCTGGCGCTGGAGCCGGAGTATCATAACTTTGAGCTACCGGTTGTTGCTTCTGCGAAGTGGCCCGACCGCCAAAAAAGCCGACAGTAGCGGCCGCCGCAGTAGCCGCCGCAATTATAGCTATGGCCTTTCCGAAGGAGGTACTTCTCTTTGCGTTTTTGAGAGTTCTTTCTCCTGATGGAGTTATTACGCGATTGGGTCTAGAGCCGTTTGCTCGTTGCGCGCGATAATGCATCCCTCCATTCCCTTGCTCGGTTTGCCTTCTAGCTTGTTCCGCCCTACGTCTTAAATAATCCCTTGTCTCCTCCTCGCTAAATTCGGACTGATAACTACGATTAGGCCTGTTTGGGCGGTTTTCGGAGCTCTCCCAACCAGTCGGTCGACTACCGCCACCATATCCCCCTCTTTCGCCGTTATACATTTTCACCTCCTAAGAATTTAGTCCCAAAGTCTTGCATGACCTTAGTAATGATTTCTTCAAGATTAATTCCTGCTTCTTTAAAAAATCTATCGTATGTTTCGGGAGTCGCTTCATCGCGTTCTAGAAGTTGGTTAAGTTTTTCATTCTCTTCGTCGCTTAGGCTACTAAAAATAGCCACACCGATTTCGTCGTCAAGCTCTTTGATACTTTTTTCTCTTAGCTGATTAAGCTCCGCGGCATCGTTAACCGGGAGAGGTTTTTTCTTGATTAGATCGTCGACAAATTTCCCCAAAATTTCCCGATCCACCAGGTAATCTTCCATAGTTGTTTTTTAGTTATTGTTGTTGACCTTTCTGGTTATTAGTTTAACATGAGCTTTTCTGATGGTCAAGATTATTATTATGCTTAAACATACTACTAGCAATTTAAAAACCGAACATAGTGTTCGGTTTTAGAAATATTAGATTTTAGTTTTAGTATTACATTGGTAGTTTCCTATTAAGATTAGTCAGGTTTTTATTTAGTGATCTGTTCCTTTTCTGATTACCAGCTCAGGATACGGGCGCCTATTTTGCGAGCTTTAATACGGTTGATTGTTTCTTGGCTTACTTTGTTCGGAGATATATATTCCTTTTCATTGTTGTAATATTCGAGTGCTTCTATATTTGACATTTTGTTTTTCCTTTGTTTATTTTTATTTGTTAGAATTTTTATTTTATTTTCTAACTTGATTCAAGTGTAGCACACTTTGTCGAATTTGTCAATAGTGTTTATGCTAAAAAATGGTAGAAATGTCAAATTTAAGAGAAAATATGGCGACAAAAATAAGCTCAATCTCGCTCGCGGTTGGCTTCACGCCATGTTCTTTTTTACAACATTTCGCTCAATCCTCGTCTTGATCAAGTTGCCAGCTCGTTCGGCTAAAGCCTCACTCGGCAACTTTACTCGCCTCGGATGAGGAAAAGTTGTAAAAAACAACTGGGTTCGTCAAATGCTCGCTAGAATTGAGCTTATTATTGTCACCTTATTTATATCTTCTCTAATGAAATTGTGATGTTTTCGCCGTTTATCTTAGCGATTTCGTCATAGGCGAAATTATCATTGAGATAAATTTCCGTAGCCTGAACTTCGGACTTAATCAAATCTACATACGCCTTCGGCGGTTCGATTGTCAACGAGAGTTTAATTTTATCACCAGGAGCTAGGCCGGCTTTTTTGCGTGTTGACTGAATCGCTCGGATTAGTTCGCGGGCCTTCCCCTCTTCTAAGAGCTCGGGGGTTAAGGTTTTATCTAATGCAAGTTTCTTGCCATGCTTAACCTTCTTCACATTAACTTCTTCGGCGATAATCTTCTCGTAGAATTCATCGAGCTTGTCGCCATCATAGGTAAGCTCTGACAATGGTTGGCGAATCTTAATCTGTTCTTCAGTGTCGGATTTTTGCATTCTAAGCGCTAGAGCGTCGGTAATGATTTGGCGAGTACGAGCCATATTATCAAGAACTTCGGTATCAATACTAGCAGACTCCGGCCAATCCAAAAGATGGACAGATTCATCACTGCCAGTCATTTTCTGATATAACTCCTCGGCTAGGAACGGCGTAAACGGAGCAAGGAGTTTCGCGAGATAGATAAGAACATAGTAAAGTGTCACGAAAGCTTGCTTCTTGTCTTCTTCGTCGTCATTTTTACTAAAGCGGCGACGAGAACGACGAACAAACCAGTTACTCATATCGTCAACAAACGGAAGAACACCTTCTAGGGCCTTCGGGAGGTTATATTCCTCCATGCCGGTCGTAATCGCGTCACGAAGTTGATAAAGGCGAGAAACAATCCAGCGATCTAGAGGGTTCGAGGAGTTTATTTCTTGATTCTTCTCTTTAAACTCATCCGAATCAATTCCCTCTACCTCGGCATAGGTAGTAAAGAAATCGTACACGTTCAGAATCATTGAGAGTTTGCGATGGACATCGGAGACATCTTTATCGAGGAGGGCAAAGTCTTCGCCAGAAAGTACCGGGCTAGAGAGGAGCAAAAATCGCAATGCGTCGGCGGAAAATCGGTCCATAAGTTCGTTCGGGTCAGTAAAGTTGCCAAGAGATTTACTCATCTTGCGGCCATCGTTTCCGGCCAAAGTTCCGGTAGTAATTACGTTCTTATAGGCGTTTTTATGGCCTTTTTTCGCTTTTTCGCCGAAGGCACCGATTGATGCTAGGGCCGTATTAACGGCGTGGACATAATAAAACCATGCGCGGACTTGGCCGACGTATTCTACGATGAAGTCGGCAGGATAATTTGTTTCGAACTTCTTCTTATTCTCGAATGGGTAGTGTAGCTGAGCGAAAGGCATCGAACCGGATTCAAACCAGCAGTCCAAAACTTTCTCGATACGAGTAAAGTGTTCACCATTAATATCAAATTCGATTGCGTCCACCCATGGGCGATGATAATCTTCCAGACGCTTGCCAGATAGTTCATAAAGCTCGTCGTAGCTTCCTACTACCTTTACCGAACCTTTATCGCCTTTCCATACCGGCATAGCCGTAGCCCAAAAACGGTCACGAGACAAGTTCCAATCAGGAGCAGCTTTGATATTCTTAGCAAAGCGGCCATGTTTTAGGTATTCTGGGAACCAGTTAATATTTTCATTTTCGTCGAGCATTAACTGCTTTTGACCCTCGATATCAAAGAACCAAGACGGAAAAGCACGATAGATAATTCTTTCCTTAGAACGCGGATTAAACGGATATTCGTGCTGAATGTACTCGATTTTATGGATAATCCCCTTCTCTTCGAGACATTTAGCGATAAATTTATTGCCTGCCCAGACTTGGATACCATTTTCGTCGGTGTCGCGTACTCCGAGTTCATGCAATTTTTCAGCCATTTCGGGCAAGTAGTAGCCGTTTTCATCTAAACAATCTACGAAATCTAGCTCAAAGTTTTGAGCAAGTTTATAGTCATCTTCGCCATATGCCGGGGCAATATGAACAATACCAGTACCATCTTCAGCCGAAACAAAGTCGCCAGGAAGAATAGTATAGGTATCTTTACGTTGCATAGTTCCATTGTCGCCGCGAAGGCCAAGATCGAAAAGACAGTCAGCAACTTCGATGATAGGTTCGTATTTTTTACCGATTAAGGCCTTACCTTTAAAAGCTTTTTCCGGTTTCTCTCCTTCGAATAAAATTTTCGCACGGTCTAGCGTTAAAATATATTTTTCACCATTAATATCATAGACACCGTAATCTAAATCAGGACTTACAGCAAGAGCCATGTTAGCTGGGAGCGTCCACGGAGTAGTAGTCCAAGCGAGAAGATAAACTGGTTTTGCGGCAACGTTTTCAACGTCGTCTAGCAATTTGAACTTAACATATGCTGACGGATCGGTAACGGTTTGGTATGCGTCATTATCCATTGTTACTTCGGCTTTACTAACCGGAGTAGCAAACTTAGTATCATACATTAGGACCTTACGACCTTCATAAATCTTACCAGCGCTATAAAGTTCCTTAAAGGCCCACCATACGCTCTCCATAAAACTCTTGTCCATCGTACGGTAAGCGTTATCAAAATCTACCCAACGTCCGACTCTGTCGATCGTTCCCTTCCAAGTCTGGCTATTTGCCACCATGGATTCACGGGCCTTAATTATATAGTCTTCCAGGCTCCACTTCGTGCCAATTTCTCGTCTATCGGTAATACCAAGTTGTTTTTCTACAAAGTTTTCGGCGGGCAGCCCATGGCAATCCCAACCCCAGCGCCGTTCAACGCGGTAGCCATTCATGGTCCAGTATCGCGGAACAGCATCTTTAACGATCGAGGAAAGCAGGGTGCCGTGATGGGGGTTTCCGGTAATAAATGGAGGGCCATCATAAAACACATAGGATCTTTTCGCCGGTCTAGAATCTACCGACTGTTCAAAAATTTTATGCTCACGCCACCACTTCGCGATAGCTTTCTCATATTCTACGGCCGTTCGCCGTTCTCCCGCTCTATATTTCATAGGTATAATTATACCACATTTTACTCTATTGGCGACTCACGTATATCGTCACTTGGCTGGATGATTCTTTGGGCGCGGAGCTCGGCAAATTTCGCAGTACGACGGATAGCACGCGCATGACCAGATAATGCTGCGTAGGGCGCAAATTGCGCTGCTCGCATTTTTTGAGACATGCGAGGATGGCGTTTCGGTTCATAATGCGGATGATTTATAATCTCACTATATTTCGTCAACTCTGAATCACTCATCTTCGGTGTCCTCCTATTTGCGCATTGCGTTCCCTGCCGGTTGCGCCTTCTTCGAAATTGATACCTTTTAGAATTGCGTTCTTGCCATATTTTCTTTTAATAGCCAAAATCGCCTCCTCGGCTCTCTTTTCCTTTTTTAGCTGCACTTCGTTTTCTGGTTTATTAAATAATTCTAGTTGTTTTAGTTTCTTATTTGTATCGTCTTCGTTTTTGACATGATTAATATCTATTGTTATTCTGCGGATTTTTAGCTTCGGATTTACTTTTTCATTAAATAGTTTTGCTACTGCCTCCGAAATTAGGCGCGAAGACGCAGTAAAACATCCTAGGTTATAGGTTCCGTGTGCGTGTTTAGGAATTTCTCGTCCATAAAAATCCGTAGTTCTTTCTCCTTCGTAGCCATCTAGGCTCACCTTATCGTAACCTACCGTTAGAATAACTTGGTCTGTCACCATCTTTTTAGATAAAAGTCCAAGACTAACCTCTTCTGCCATTTCAAGAGCCACGGTTCTAGCCTGATTAAAACTATATGGTTCTTTCAAGACTTGTCCCGAAGAGAACGAATTATTGCTCGGCTGATACGCCCGGATGTCTGAAATTTCGCATGGTTCCCACCCCCATGCATGATCAATTAAGAGCTCCGCATTGATGCCGAACAATTTATATAAATAATCTTCGTCTTTTTCCGAGCAGAGCGCGATATCGCCCATAGTATATAATCCAGCCGACTCGAGCCTTTTTGCATAACCTTTCCCCACTCGCCAAAAATCCGTGAGTGGCCGATGGGTCCATAGTTTTTGCCGGTAACTCATTTCGTCTAGTTCTGCAATCCTGACGCCGTTTTCATCAGGCTCCACATGTTTCGCTAAGATATCCATGGCAACTTTTGCCAGAAATAAGTTCGTTCCAATCCCAGCCGTCGCGGTAATTCCGGTCTTGTCGTAGACTTCTTTGATGATTTTTTGCGCTAGTTCTTTTGCTGTCAGTTTGTAGTTTTTTAGATATGGAGTCGCATCGATAAATACCTCATCGATCGAATAAACATGCATATCTTCTTCGGCGATGTAGCGGAGATATATATTATATATGCGTGTACTGTAACTGATATAGAAGGCCATACGCGGAGTTGCGATTATGAAATCTTTTGCTTTCTGTTTTACTTCGTAGAGTCTCGCGCGTCCCGGAATGCCGAGAGCTTTCAAAGCTGGCGACACCGCAAGACAAATCGTCTTGTCTGTTCGCGATTCGTCTGCGACTACTAGCTTCGCCTTCATGGGGTCTAGTCCGCGTTCGACGCATTCTACTGAAGCATAAAAAGATTTTAGGTCAATCGCAATATAACTCTTTCCCATCTTTTTATTATACATGTTTTATCTCTAAAATCAGCGCAGGGCCGGTTTTAGTGATAATAGAGCGAGATTATTTTTTCGCGTAAACGTCAAGTTGACTATGTGGAATATGAATTTTATGTTCTTCAAGATTTTTCAAAACGATCCCTAGGGTATCGCGGCGAATTTGAAGTTTATTCGCAGGGTCACAAGTGACGACTATTTGATAGCTAAGCGAAGAATTATCGATTTTAGTAATTCCCTGGTATGCAGCGCTAGTAATACCGTTATGATGTTGAAGTTTTTTAACAATTTCTTGCATAACTTCTTCGGCTTTATCGACTTTTAGGTCAAGCGGCAGAGGAATCGGAATATAGATGTAGCCCGGATCAATTTCGACCTTATCAATATTACGATTAGCGATAGAGACGAGGTTCATAGTATTAATATCTTGAATTTTTGTAGTAAGAAGACTAACCGAAGTTACTGGGCCGATATTGTCCCCGAATTTAATGACATCACCGATTTCATAATAATTATCCGAAACTATTACGAAACCGCGGATAATATCTTTCAAAGAATCCTGCAAGGCAAAACCGATTACAATACTGGCAATTCCTACGCCGGCGAGCATAGAAGTAACATTGATTCCGTAGATTTGAAGAACCATAAGGACCGTAATGATTCCCAAAGCGCCAGCGATAACACTTTTAAGCATCCGAATAAAGGTTTTATTCTTTTTACTACTCAAGATTTTAGAAGATTTGTTTTCTCTACTATTTAGAACTCTAGCCGTCACATGATAAATAAGTAAAGTGAATAAAATGATGATTACTGACCAAAAAGCTCTTTTTACCCAGGTGTTTTCCAAGATATCTTTAACAAAGTCCATATACTTATTATACCATGTAGAACAAAACTTCATTAATCAACGGAAGTTCACGGCCGCGCCAAGAAGCAAGGACGTCGCCACGCCCACCGAGCACGAGAATTGTAGGATATTCTACTACGTCGTAAGCTTCGCAAAAACTGGTATTTGTGTCTGGATCCATCGTTTCAATTTCGTGTCCAGTCTGACGACGAATGTTTTCTAGCCATTCGTTCACAGTACGAGAATAATCTTGATTATCTCTATAAATACACACCACCCGCATGATTTATTTCTCTTTACCTTTTTCTTTACAATTTTTCTTAACTTTAGCTTTTTGCTCTCTCAGAATGTTTTCAAAATCTTCCAAAGTTTTAAATTCGCGGAAAACACTAGCAAACCGAACGTAGGCTACTTCGTTTACGCAGGCTAGTACGTCTAGCACCGCTTCGCCAACTTGTTTCGAAGTAACTTCGTCAGTACCATAGGCATACAAAATATCTGAAGCTTTATTTACTACCTCTTCCACCTCTAATTCAGAATTAAAGAACTTACCCACACTACGGCGAACCGCTAAGAGTAATTTGTCGCGGTCAAAAATCTCTTTATTTCCGCTACGTTTTAAAACCGTAAGAGGCGGCATCTCGATACGCTCATAAGTAGTAAAACGACGACCATCAGAAGATTCACGGCGGCGACGAATCATCGTCCCGTCAACGGTCTCACGGCTTTCGAGGACTTTGCTATCTCCTATTTGAAAATGCCGTTCCATTTCCGCACCCTCTTAGTCTTTTTTCTTCTTCCTTAAGCGCTCTCTTAGAGAAGGTGGAACATCCATTTCGTCGTCATTCACGACAGGTTCCGGTTCGGGTTCTTCTTTGATTTTGTCCCACATGTTAGATTTATTCTCTGAAGCAAAATCTTTAGCTTCAGCTTCGGGCTTTTCGTCTTCGAATTTAGTCTCGGTCTTATATTTATCAGGATCGTTGTAATAATCATTATCAAAACCGGTCGCAACCACAGTCACAATCATTTCGTCTTCAAGTTCAGGACGAATCGAGGCGCCAAAGATAATATTAGCATCCGGAGAAACAGCGCCAGTAATAACCTCGGCGGCTTCTTGGACTTCGCTCATCGACATATCATATCCGCCAGCTACCGAGAATAGAACACCGCGAGCGCCTTCAATCTTTACCTCAATTAGCGGAGATTCGACCGCTTGTTGGGCGGCGATTACCGCACGGTTTTCCCCGCTCGCTCGACCGATTCCCATAAGAGCCGAACCAGCATTTTTCATAATAGCCTTAACATCGGCGAAATCTAGGTTGATCAGTGAGTGCTCGGTAATCAATTCGGAAATACCTTGTACGCCTTGTCTTAATACATCGTCGGCAATCTTAAAAGTTTCAAGAAGCGGAGTACGAGGATCAATAGTTTGAAGTAGTCTATCGTTCGGGATAGTAATTAATGCGTCAACTTGGCGCGCCAATTTATCAATCGCAACTTCAGCGTTCGCTTTACGACGAGCCCCTTCGAAGGTGAACGGTTTCGTAGCTACGCCAACTGTCAAAATATCCTTTTTGCGGGATTCTTCAGCGACAATCGGACCAGCGCCAGAACCAGTACCACCACCAGCTCCTAGGGTAATAAAGACCATATCGGCGCCGTCTAGGGCCTTATCAATCGCTTCCCTACCCTCTTCGGCGGCCTCGCGACCTTTTTCCGGATCGCCACCAGCACCAAGGCCCTTACCAATGTGTACTTTTACGTCAGCCGGAGAATGATGGAGAGCCTGGGCATCAGTATTTATTGCAACAAATTCAACACCAGAAAGGCCTACTTCCTTCATACGTTCAACAGCCGAGCCCCCTGCGCCACCAACACCAACGACTTTAATACTAGCTTTACTTTCCACCTCTGTAGGTTTTACTTCTGGCATAATCATTTCCTCGCTTTAATCTATGTTTAGTATACACCTAATGCTAGGGTTTTTCAAGGGTTTATTTGTAACGAATTTTCGCGTTTATGGCGCTTACTAGAACTTAGAAAAGATTTTCTTAATGAAACCGAAAGGACTGGAACCAGAGGAGGATTTTTTATTAGCTTTTTTAGATTTCTTAGTCGGAGCAACGGAAAGTTCGCTAGATTCCGCGGCAATAATAGCAAGACCAACCGCGGTAGCAAATTCTGGTTTTGCAATAGAGTCGGCGACACCGCCGAGAACAACTGGAGTACCGACTTTAACGGAAGCTTCGAGAGCTTGTTTGGCGAAAATTTCAATATCACGCATTTTTGCGCCGCCACCAACTAACACAATTCCCTCCGGCAAACGCTGGTCGTAATGGGCAGATTTTAATTTTTTGCGAACTTCGGCGAAAATTTCCTCGAGACGGGCTTTTACGACCTCTTCAACTTCTTTACGGTCAAAAGTGCGTTCGTTATTCTTCCCTACTTTAATAGCAAGAGATTTTTCAGTATCAAAATCTCCGGTAATAAAACGGGTTTTAATTTCTTCGGCGAGGTCCGGGTCGATCGCGAGCACAATCGCAAGGTCGTTTGTAATATTATTCGAACCAACAGGAATTACTCCGACATATTGTAGGTCGCCTTCTTCGTAAATCGCAATTCCAGTCGTCGTAGCGCCAAAATCAATAACAGCAACGCCGTTTTCCTTCTGTTTTTCGGTCAAGACTGCTTTAGCTGCCGCAACTACGGTCGGGACTAAACGTTCGGCTTTTACGTCGGCCGTCATAGTAGCACGCCTTAAATTATCGCAATTCGGGCTAAGCGCCGAAACTACGCAGGCTCGCATTTCTAGTCGCGAACCGCTCATACCTAGAGGGTTTTTTATGCCACCTTGGCCATCTAGAGCATATTCTAACGGAATTACATCTAATACATCACGGTTAGCAGGAATGCGACCAGTCACGGCTACATCTTCAACTCGGTCTAAATCTTCGCCGCTAATTTCGTGTTCTGCTGTGCCGACGGCTATCATGCCTTCTGTATGGGTTGAAATGACTGTGGAGCCATTTATTGAAACAAAAGCACTTCTTACATCGTAGCCACCCATACGTTCGGCATCTCCTAGCATGCGATCGATCGACTCGGCTGGTCCGTTTAAATTAGCCGGAATGCCTTTTCGCATCCCTTGCGACTTGCCCTCGTTATAACCAACAACAGCAAGTTCACCGGTTTTAGAAACAGTAGCAATCACGGCGCGGACATTTTCAGTCCCTATATCTAATCCTGTCACAAAATGCTTGTCGTTATCCATACTTTGTATTATATACACTTAATCTGCTAATGTCAAAACTTCGTAGCCGTCTTTTGTTACTAATACTGTGTGTTCACAGTGGCAACCAGTCGAGCCGTCTTTCATTTTCACGGTCCAGCTGTCGTCTTTATCAACATAATTCGTAGGCTTACCAAGGCTCGACATCGGTTCGATACAAATCGTATCGCCTTCTACTAGTTTATAGCCGTGGCCCTTTTTGCCATAATTCGGGACCTCTGGAGCTTCATGCATGCTTTTGCCGATTCCGTGACCGATGTAATTCTCAATCACGCCGAGGTGTTCTTTTCTTAAAACTCTTTCTACGGCTGAGCCGATATCGCCGATATGGGCACCGGGTTTAACCTGTTCTATGCCCTCCCACATGGCCGATTCGGTCACAGATATCATTTTCTTAACCGCCGGAGAGCCTTTTTCTCCGACAATCATCGTAAAGGCCGAATCAGTAAAGTAACCGTCATAATAAATATCTAAATCGAAAGATACTTTATCCCCTTCTTCTAGGGGTTCGTCTTTCGGTGCACCGTGAACCAGCTCGTCGTTAACCGAAATACAAATCGCTCCCGGAAATTCTTCGTCTAGCATATCGTAAGCTACGCCTGCACCGCGCTTAACAATCTCTTTTCTTACCCATGCGTCGATTTCTTTACCAGTCATGCCAGGTTTAACGTAGTTTTTTAGGTCGCGCAGTAAATTACCGAGAATTTTCCCGCCTTTTCGCATAGCGGTAATCTTAGCTTCCAAGGTTTTTTCATCGGCGGTTTCTTTATTCACCATAGCTTTTTTCGATTTCCTCGCCATTTACATCATTTATTTGTTCGGTCGCGTTCGGATTCATTTTTTTAACAACATCTAATAGTCTAGCGGTCACTTCTTCTATGGAACCGGTACCATCAACTCGTTCGATCGGAATGTTTTTAGCTTCTAACATTGGTAAGATGGTCTGAATGTTTTGTTCAAAAATTTCAAATCTGCGATCTATACTACTTTTTTCTTTATCGTCATCGCGACCGCGCAAGGCGAGTCGTTCGTAAAGTTCGGATTTCGGCACTTCGAGAATAATCGCTCCGTCTATTTTATTGGCCATATTTTCGGTTACATATTCGGCTTGTTCTTTATCGCGTGGATAGCCGTCTAAAATAATGTCGAAACCTTCGTCTTCTGCCTTTTTGATCTGTTTATTCATTAATTTAATAACTTCTTCATTCGGAACAAGATCGCCGCGGTTAATAATATCGTCATATTCCTTCGTTTGACGGATTGCCTCTCCGACGGAAAGCCCGCGCCAACCGAAGATCTCGGATAAAATCTTACCTTGAGTTCCTTTTCCGGAACCAGCCAAACCAAATAATAAAATCATAAATCTCCTTTATTTGATTATACCACACTCTGGGCGGGTCCTGCCGGTTGCTGTCCTCCCCCAAAATTGACAGCAATTTTGGGGGTCCCCCTCCGCAACCGTCACCCGCCCGCACAGAGTTAAAAAAACTCCCCGAAGGGAGATTTTTTATTTAAGTCCTAACTTAATTCGCTCGGTTTTTTCAGCCTTACGCACTTCGCGGATAATAGCTTTCGCACGGCGCTCGCGCTTAGAAATAGGTTTAGAAAAACGCATCTGCGACTTCTTTAGCGGCATCATGCCACTCTGTAGGACTTTACGATTAAAGCGACGAATAATGTTTTCGTTAGCTTCGCTTTGGTCTTTTCTTGTAACTTTAATTGCCATATTGAGAGATATTATATCACAGAGTAGCGAGTTTTACAATAGAGCGCCAAAGGTTAGCGGACGCAGCGAATAGAAAAACCAGTATTCTTGTTCTGGCTACCAGTCCCTGGCCAAAAAGAGGAGTTAGAAAAATGCAAATTATATGAAACGTAGTAGCTCGTACCAGCTGTACTAGCCCAATAGTAACCGCTGTTACCTCTAGCATACATCGACGAATCGAGAAAGTAGCCAGAAGAAATAAAGTCATTTGGGTAGCTAGTGAGGGCAGTCATAGCCGTATCGCCGTTCGTATTTGTCACATTGTTACTATAATATGCATAACCATTCGTAGCGCCCTGGTCTGGCTCTTGGTTATTCATAGTGGCTTTAACAAGTACATAGTAATCCGCGGTAGTATTTATAGTTGTTTGTCCGCCAGTTGGGAGTCTCCAACCGGTTGGACAAATAGATGTAGTGGTGATGGATTGATTATTAGTGTCGTAATGAGATGTATCTGCAATGGCTGCCGCCCAAGTGTAATAGTTGCCTATAGAGTAGACATTCAAATCATTATCCCATGCCGTCATATTGGTGGCTGGGTTTGCAGTGTTTTGGTTGTTGTAACGCGGAAAGCGGTAATCAGTGTAGCTTCCGGTAATAGCCGGAGCAGCGGTAGAACCGTTTGTACTGTACAGGCTATTAGCTACCGTACTACTCTTAAAGTTAGATGCCTCCGGGTCAGCTAGCCCAATAAAGCTAGAGTTGTAACCTTGCGCCAGCGTCCCGTCAGAGTTATGTGCAGCATCATTATCTAGGCGTAGGTTCTCAATCATCCAGCATTTACCGTCAGCCAGTTTAGCTACAGCATAGACGTCGTTATCGCGTTGGTCCTTTAGGGCAGTAACTCTGCCTATAGGCATAGTGGAGTTGTCCGGACAAGTCCAGCCTTGGAGGTTACCGGCGCTTGGGACCCAAACTGCGTAAAGTGAGAGGCCTGGATTTGGGTCACTATACTGTCCAGCAGTAAACGTGATAGTAGCATTAGGACCATAAATGTGATAGCCCGCATTAGCGCCAGTACCATTACCATTAGCGTCGTTTTCGTTTAGGACCCAATCGTATTTGTCAGACCAACCAGCAAAGCCGTACCCAGTTCTTTGGAAGTTGCTTGCCCAAAGGTTTGCTGTTGTTGCTGAGCTTGTAATGCTTTGATCACCCATAGAATCTGCTACACCACTAGCGTTAGGACTGTAGCATATATAGCCGGGATTACATGATACTGGTTGAGTAGGAGCACCAGCATTTGCTGGATGCACCATAGTATACTTTACTTTACCAGTATAGGTTCCAGCTAGTTGAGTTGTACGAATGTAGGTTTGATAAGTTGTCTTTAGAGTTGAACCTTCAGCGTTTTGTCCTATATCAGTAGCAGAGTTA
>JAGCAL010000031.1 GCA_017652715.1 Candidatus Saccharimonadota bacterium
AGTGGCGGCGAGCCGGCCTCTTAAGTTTATTGCTTACGATGTAGTGACACCGGATTCTTTGACTGGGCATGAGGCTTACGAGCAGTTGCGGGCGTGTGGGGTTCAAACTTGGGGCGAGGATAAGGTTTTTTCTGCGAACGAAAAGAGTGAGCTGTTTTCTTATATTAAAAATTTGGATGAATATCGCAAGTCGTTACCGTTTAATACGGATGGTATGGTGATAAAAATTAACGATCGGGCGGTATATGATAAGCTGGGTATTGTTGGGAAGACGCCGAGGGGTGCGGTTGCATATAAGTTTCCGGCGGAAGAGTCAACGTCGAAAGTTCGAGATATTGTGATTTCGATTGGCCGGACGGGAGCGGCGACGCCGGTTGCGATTCTGGACCCGGTTTTAGTGGCCGGGACGACGGTTAGGCATGCATCACTTCATAATGCGGATGAGATTGCGAGGCTTGATGTTAGAATTGGTGATACGGTGATTATTTATAAGGCGGGTGATATTATTCCGCAAATTAAGGAAGTTTTGACGAGCTTAAGGCCGGAGGGGACGGTAGCCTTTAATTATAAAGAGGCTCTTAAAAGACAGTATCCAGATTTAGAATTTGAGCGACCGAGTGGGGAAGTTGTATATCGGGTGAAGGGGGAATCGAGCGATTTTATTTTAAAGCGGGCGATTGAGTATTACGCGAGTAAGCCGGCTCTTAATATTGAGGGTTTGGGTGAGAAAAATGTCGTGGCGTTAGTGGATGCGGGGCTAGTAAAGTCGATTGCGGATTTATATAAGCTAACCGAGGGGAAAGTTGCGAAGCTCGAAAGATTTGGCGAGCTTTCGGCGCATAATTTAATTACGGCGATTTCTGGTTCGAAAAACCCGAGTTTAGCGAAGTTTATTACGGCGCTCGGGATTCGGCATGTAGGGGCGCAGACGGCAGTAAGTCTTGCGCGCGAGTTTAAGAATTTAGATAATTTAGTTAATGCTTCGGAAGATGATTTAATGAAAATTCCGGATATTGGTATGGTTGTTTCGGAGTCGATTTTGGCATGGTTTTCAGATGAAGATAATTTGAAATTACTTTCTGATCTAAAGCAACTTGGAGTTTCGCCACTGGAGGAAAAAACGGATAATTTGCCGCTTTCCGGGAAATCTTTTATTGTGACGGGGACTCTTTCTAGTATGGGGCGTGAAGAAGCGGAGGATAAGTTGAGGGTACTAGGCGCAACGGTGACTTCGTCGGTAACTAAGAATACTACGGCTTTGATTGTTGGGGAAAAACCGGGGAAATCTAAGCTTGATAAAGCCGAAAAATTGGGGATTTCTAAGATTTCTGAGCAGGAATTTCTGGAAATGCTAAAAGGT
Organism: Candidatus Saccharimonadota bacterium; assembly: GCA_017652715.1. Lineage (GTDB taxonomy): Bacteria > Patescibacteriota > Saccharimonadia > Saccharimonadales > Saccharimonadaceae > Nanosyncoccus. The sequence goes on from JAGCAL010000031.1 coordinate 1,361, forward strand.
TGATAAGCGTTTTAGCTTAATGGTATAATTATTCGGTATGATAGTGCCTGTTATTTTGGTCGTAATTGCGGCGACTTTTTACGCAATAACGAACCATATAGATAAGTATCTCATTTCGAAAGCCGTAAAAAATGCTGATTGGCGTGCGCTTATTATAGTTTCAACAATTATCGCTGGTGGTGTGATGGCCTTGATTTATTCGTTTGTTTGTAATTTTGAGCTTGCTTTTGATATTCCAAGTATCCTTCTGCTACTATTTAATTCGGTTCTTTATACAGTTGCGACTATCTTTTATTATAGGGCTCTGGATAGGGACGATACGACGATAGTGGTGATTATGTTTCAGTTTATTTCGGTCTTCATGTTGCTACTTGCGCCATTTATATTACGAGACCAACATATCAACCCATTACAGCTCGTAGGTGGTCTATTAATTACTCTTGCTGCGGTATTTCTTACATATGAGCCAACACATAAGAAATTCAATAGAAGAAGGCTAATTACGCTTGCAATTATGGCTTTTGTATCTCTAACATATGCGATTTGGTATATTATCGAGCGATACGTTAATCAAGAACATGATTTTAATCAAACTACATTTTGGTCCAATATTACTCTATTCTTTGTAGGTATTTTTCTTTTTGCATTTATCAAATCTTTCCGCAAATCTTTTTCGAAAATGTTAAAAGCTAATGGACCAAAGGTTATTGGTTTGAATCTTATTAATGAGATGTTTAATTCGTTTGCTGGCGTGCTTTCGACTTTTGCGGGGACGATGGCGTCGCTTGCATTAATGTCCTTTGTTTCGCAGGGTTTACAACCGTTTATTGTGATGATTCTCGGGATACTAATTACGAAGCTATTTCCGAAGATTGAGAAGGAAAAAGTTACTAAGGTTGAAGTCGTTAAGAGGGTTATTGCTATGGTTATTTGTGTGGTTGGACTTGGACTGATTCAGTTTGGATAGGATTATCTTCGGAGAATAAAATAAGACTCCTTTGGAGTCTTTTTTTGATTCAATGGTGACCTCACCGAGAGTCGAACTCGGATTGACGGGATGAAAACCCGTTGTACTAACCGTTATACTATGAGGCCAAATTGTTAATATGTGGCGGCTCTCGGCGAGAGTTAGCCTCCGCTTCGCTCCGGCTATTCGCCCTCGGCGAGCGAACCCGCTATTCGCGGGATGAAAACCCGATGTGTCTGCCCGCTATACTACGAGACAGAATATGTATATTATATCAGTAAGGGCTAAAATTCGCAAGAGTAAGTGTATTCTATACGGTAGTCAGTTTTTCCGTATGGCGCTTCGGGAAAAATCTTGATAATAGTTTGATCTTTATCGCAGTTTTTTTCGAGTTCGTCTGCGTATTTTTCATTTTTATGATTATCGTATAGTAATAGTTGTCTTAGACTGACTGTCGGGAAGCCGAATTTTACGTATTTTTCCATAACTGACTCTGGATTATTTTTGAAGCTGTCGGCATCACTAAAGCTTGGATACAGATAGTTTTCGTAGTAGTCTTGAGAGAGATTTTCGATAGTGCTTTTAGTATGCTCTTCTGGATTATAAGTTAAGGAATATATTAGAGCGCCTATAACTAGAAGGAAACAGAGGATAATAACTAATGTAATAGCTTTTTGTGCCGTAAAGAAACTTCGGTGTCTTTTGTATTGATTTTTTCTCATGCTTTCATATTACCATAAAAATTCAACTTATGGTAAGATATTTGTATGAGCAAGCTTTTTAAACGTACAAAAATTTTAGCAACTATTGGGCCGGCGACGAATTCAGCAGAGAAGGTCGAAGAGATTATCATGGCTGGCGTGAATGGCTGTCGGCTGAACTGTTCGCATGGGTCGAACGAGGAACGCGACGAACAGATTAAATGGATTCGGGCAGCAGCCGAGAAAAAGGGTCGGTCGGTAGCGATTTTACAAGATTTACAGGGCCCGAAGATTCGTTTGGGTGTTCTAAAAGATAATCACTTGGATTTAGTTTCTGGGGACGAAGTGATTTTGGAGTCGAAAGAGTTTGAGCATGATGGCGGGCTTACGATTCCAGTACAGTTCAATTTGGCTGAGAAGGTGAAAGTTGGCGAGCCGCTTTCGATGTTTGATGGGAAAGTAAAGTCTGAGGTGATTGAAATAGTCTCTGATACGGCGATTAAGGTACGAATTTTAAATGATGGCTTTGTAATGTCAAAAAAAGGATTGAATTTGCCAGATACGGATTTCGGGGGAGATATTCTGACACCTAAAGATTTGGCAGATATTGAATATGGGGCGAATTGCGACTATGATTATGTTTCGTTATCTTTTGTACAGAGAGCTTCTGATATTGAAAAGTTGAAGCAGATTTTACTTTCTTATGGCTCGACGGCGAAAGTGATTGCGAAAATCGAGACGAAGAAGGCGATTGAGAGCGAAGAGAATTTGGAGAAAATCGTCAGGGCTTCGGATGGAATTATGGTTGCGAGAGGTGATATGGCGGTAGAAGCTGGGGCGGAGGTTGTGCCGATTGTACAGAGAAAGTTGATTGCGATGTGTCGAGCGCATGCGAAGCCATGTATTGTTGCGACGCAAATGCTAAGTTCTATGGTTGATAGTCCTGAGCCGACTCGAGCGGAAGTTTCAGATGTGGCAACGGCAGTAATACAAGGGGCGGATGTTGTAATGTTGTCGGACGAGACGGCAAATGGGAAATATCCACTCGAAACTGTAAAAGAAATGAAAAAAGTCATTCTATATGCCCAGAATCACTCGCGGCTAGCGCCGATTGCAAAGAAGCCGGTTGGCGAGAAGTCGGAAGTTTATGATGCGATTTCAGATGCGGCGGCGAGGTTGGCGGAAAGAATAGATGCGGATGTAATTATTTGTCAGACGGCTTCTGGAGCAACTGCGACGACGATGGCGGCTCAAAGGCCAAATTTGCCAATTGTTACAGTGACTTCAAACCCTAAGGTCGCAAATCAATTAGCTCTTATTTATGCAAATTCAGCCTTCTTCCGACCATATTCTGAAGAATTTGGCTATGATTTGGCCAAAGAATTAAAAGAATCAGGTTATTTACAGACTAGAGAAGGGAAGAAAGACTTACTCGCTGTTATAGTTTCTGGGGATAAGGAAAAATTTGGGACCGATACGATAAAGGTTAGGCTTGTATAGCCTTTAGACCGGGCATTTCTTTACCTAGAAGGAATTCAAGAGCAGCGCCGCCGCCGGTTGAGACGAGAGAATAGTTTAGGGTTTTGTGGTCTTTCATGAGGTTTTCGACAAAACCGGTCGTGTCGCCACCGCAGACGACGGTTGTTGCATCTGTTTTTTCGCCCATTAGTTCAGCGGTAATGGTCGAGGCGGTAGCATAAGCTGGGTCTTCGGCGTAGCCGAGTAGTCCGTTCCAGATAATTGTTTTTGCATCTGTAATAAAGCCGGCAAGTTTTGCGGTCGCTAGCGGGCCAATGTCGAGTTTCTTGCCTTCAGTATTTTCATCGAAATCTTCGGCTATATAGATTTTTTTGTCTGAAGTTTTATAACCGTCGGCTGCGATTTTGCCACCTACGACGATATTGTCGGCTTGGCTTAGGAATTTTTCGATTAATGGTTGTTTGTCTTCGACCTTAGCGCCGCCGATGATTAATAAAACCGGTTTTTCGGGATTTTCGATGATTTTTCCTAGGTTTTTAACTTCTTTTTCAACTAGAAGGCCGGCATAAACTGACAAGAAGTTTTTAACTGCATCGGTTGAGGCGTGGGCGCGGTGGGTAACGGCAAAACCGTCTTGCACAAATAGGTCGATTTCATACGAATCGATGATATTTTTAATAAATTCTTTAGAATTTTTTTCTTCGCCGGGGTCGAAACGTAGATTTTCGAGAAGAGCAATTTTTATATCGGCGGGGATTTCGGCTTTTTGGTCAGTTTTCGGCAGAGGATAGAAGCCGATTTTCTGGTTCGGGAGCAAATCGCGAAGTTTCTCGGCTACTTTTGATAAGGAGAAGTCGGGATTTTCTTCGCCATCTGGTCTGCCAAGATGGGAGATTAGGATGATTCTTTTTGCGCCACTATCTAATAATTTTTGGATTGTTGGGAGACTTGCGCGGATGCGGAGGTCGTCGGTAATTTTACTTTCTTGAATTGGTACGTTGTAATCTACGCGTACTAATACGTTTTTATTTTTTACATCAATATCGTTTATTGTCTTCATGGAAATTATTATATCATATATTCGTTTTGTGATATAATTAGCTTATGAAAAAACCGAAGTCATATCAAGCCGTAATTGGCGAAACTATTGAGCATATGCGTAATGAGAAGGGGCTTACGCAGGAAGAATTAGCGAAGTTGGTTGGCTCGAGCCAATCGGCGATTCATCGAATTGAGAAAGGCGGGCAAAATATTTCGCTCGAGATGATAAAAAAGCTTTCTGAGGCGCTTGGAAATCAAATCCTCTCTATAAATGACTCAGTTTCTCAGGGTTTTCGGATTCGCGGAGGGAAGGAACTTTCGGGAGAAATTACGATAAATACTTCAAAAAATGCGGCGGTAGGGTTACTTTGCGCCTCGCTATTAAACGATGGTAAGACGACTTTGCATCGCGTAGCGAGGATTGAAGAAGTGTTTAGGATTATTGAGGTTTTGGAGTCTATCGGGGTGCGTTGCCATTGGACGAACCGTCATCGTGACCTAGAAATCATATCACCACGCGAATTAAGATTAGACGAAATGGATATAGAAGCGGCACGAAAAACGCGTTCAATTATTATGTTCTTAGGACCACTTTTGCATAAATATGGTAAGTTTAGGATTCCTTATGCGGGAGGATGCTCTCTCGGGACGCGAACAGTTGAGCCGCATCTTAAGGCGCTTGAGCAGTTTGGGGTTAAAGTTGATGCGACGATATGTAGTGGGTTTTATGAGGTTGAGGTAGACCAGGAGATTTTAAATAGCAAGAAGGATCGTTATATTGTTCTAACTGAGCGCGGCGATACTGTAACGGAGAATGTACTTATGGCGGCGGCATTGAATCCTGGTAAAACAACGATAGTGGGGGCTTCTTCGAACTATATGGTGCAGGATATGTGTTTCTTTCTAGAAAAATTGGGTGTAAAAATTGATGGAGTCGGGACGACTCGGTTGACAGTTTATGGTAAACCGCGGTTTGATTTAGATGCTGAATATGCAATTTCGGAAGACCCAATTGAGGCAATGAGCTTTATTGCGGCGGCGCTTGTGACGAATTCGGAAATTACGTTGATGCGGGCTCCGATTGAGTTTTTGGAAGTTGAGCTTGAGGTATTGAAAAACATGCATGCTGAATTCGAAAAAAGTGATGAGTATACGTCGATGAACGGGAAAACTAGATTAGTTGATTTGACAATTAAGAAATCTAAGCTGGTTGCTCCGGTTGACAAGATTCATCCGATGCCGTTTCCTGGCTTAAATATTGATAATTTGCCATTCTTTTCGATTATTGCGGCAGTGGCGGAAGGGCGTACGTTGATTCATGACTGGGTGTTCGAGAATCGAGCTGTTTATATTACAGAGCTTTCTAATTTGAACGTGAAAGTTGAACTTTTGGACGCGCATAGAGTTTATATAGAAGGTCCGACGAATTTTCGTCCAGCAGAATTAACGGCACCACAGGCCTTAAGGCCAGCGGTCGTAGTTCTTATAGGTATGTTGGCGGCGCCAGGGACTTCGATTTTACGTAATATTTACCCGATTAATCGGGGATATCAGGATTTTGCGGCGAGACTACGTCATATTGGGGCAGATATTGTGCCTCTGACCGGTATATAAATAGTGTTAAAAACGAATTGGAGCAAAGATTTATTTTTGCTATAATGACAAGGTGGATATTTTAAGTGGATTAAATTCTGAACAAAAGAAGGCGGTCGAAACACTGTCTGGGCCGCTTTTAATTCTAGCTGGAGCTGGTTCCGGTAAGACTAAGACTTTAACTCATCGTATTGCTAATTTGATTATTCATGGCGTACAGCCGTCACGTATTCTTGCTGTAACTTTTACAAATAAGGCCGCTAATGAAATGCGCGAGCGACTATGGAAGCTTTTACGTGATACGGAAGTTTCTGGCCCCTCGCGAAGTTTTATGCCTTTTATGGGTACATTTCATAGTGTTGCGGTGAAGATTTTGCGGCAAGAGGCGAATGTGATTGGCCTTGATAGGAATTTCGTGATTTATGATACTGATGATCAAATTTCGTTAATTCGACGAATAATGCGAGAACTGAAGCTTTCAGACAATAAGAATCTTAAGCCTAAGTCAATTCAGTCGATAATATCAGGCGAGAAGAATCAAGGAAATGGTCCGGAGGAATATGCTGCGAAGGCGTTTTATCCGAACCAAAAACAAATTGCGAAGATTTTTGCGAAATATGAAACCGAGAAAGAAAAGGCGAGTGCGCTAGATTTTGATGATTTATTATTAAAAGAACTTGAGCTTTTGCAAAATTATCCGGACGTGAGAAAAAAGTGGCAGAATCGTTTTGAGCATATTTTGATTGATGAATATCAGGATACCAATACGATTCAATATAATATTGTGCGTCTTTTAGTGAATGAAAAACGAAACATTTGTGTTGTTGGGGATGATTGGCAGTCGATTTATTCTTGGCGAGGGGCGGATTTTACGAATATTTTGCATTTTGAGCGCGATTTTCCAGGAGCAAAGGTGATTAAGCTTGAGCAGAATTATCGTTCGACCGGTAATATCTTGGAAGCTTCACAAAAGATTATTAACAATAACAAAACTCGGACCGAGAAAGCTTTATTTACTGAAGCTGGAAAAGGTGAGCCGGTAGATATTGAGAGTTTGCGCGATGTAACCGAAGAGGCGAATTTTGTAGCGCTGAAGATTTTGAATATGCAAAAAGAGCATCCGGATTTTTCGGATTTTGCGGTGCTTTATCGTACGAATGCGCAGTCTTATGCTTTTGAAAAAGCGTTTATAAATATGCAGATTCCGTATAAGATTATTGGTGGGGTGAGGTTTTATGATCGGAAGGAAATTAAGGATGCGTTGGCGATTTTAAAGCTTGTTGTTAACCAACGCGATAAGGTTAGTCTCGCTAGGGTAGCACAGAATGTTTTATCGGGTGTAGGGGAAGTGTCGCTTGCGCGCCTTTCTACGGCGATTGATGAGACTAAAGGTCCGGAGCCGCTACTAAAAATTGATGTTGGGGATGTGATTTCGGCCGCAAAAGCTAAGAATAGTATTAATCGTTTGATTAATTTCATTAAAGAAGCTAAGGAACGGACTCTGAGTGAGAATATTGCAAGTTTGATTGACTATTTCGATTTTCGGACTCTGACTAACGATGGAACGCCGAGTGCTGAGGATAGGATGGGGAACCTCGAAGTTTTAGTTTCAAATGCAGCGACGTATGATAATTTAGAGGATTTCTTAGCGGATGCGTCTTTGATGTCTAGTGCGGATGAATCGAGTAGTAAAAATTCGGTTACTTTAATGACGTTGCATGCCGCAAAGGGATTGGAATTTCCAGTGGTTTTTATTGTCGGTTTAGAAGATGGATTATTTCCGAGTGGGCGAGCCGAAGATGAGGCGAGCCTTGAAGAAGAGCGAAGACTAGCTTATGTAGGAATGACTCGGGCGATGCAGAAGCTATTCCTTACGTATGCAGCGTCGAGATTTTCGTTTGGCAGTCGAAGCTATAATGTCCCGTCGAGGTTTTTGATAGAATTAGGATATAATCCTTACGGATCGTCTGGGTATCGCGATGAAGATGGTGATGGTTTTACGGATTTTTCGGGAGATGAATTCGATTCATTTCCGGAAGATTTACCAGTGTTTGAATAATTGGAAATGAATTATTAAACCATAAATTTTATCAAAAACAAG
>JAGCAL010000032.1 GCA_017652715.1 Candidatus Saccharimonadota bacterium
GGCGGCTCTAGTATACGTTTAGAGAAATTTATGCTAGAATGTTTATAGTATATGCTTGAAATTCGAGGTGTGGAGAAGGTCTATCTTACTGGTAGACTGAAGAGAAAGGTTTTAAATGACGTTCGGCTTAATTTTCGGACGAGTGAATTTGTTGCCGTGCTTGGACCGAGCGGTTCCGGAAAGACGACACTTTTAAATATTATTGGGGGTCTTGATAAATATACCGATGGTGATTTGATTGTTGATGAGAAATCGACAAAAAAATTTCGGGATAAAGATTGGGATTCTTACCGCAATCATAGAATTGGTTTTGTTTTTCAGAATTATAATTTAATTCCGCATCAAACTGTTCTTTCAAATGTTCGACTTGCTTTGACTTTGTCTGGGGTCCCGAAGAGGGAAGCGACGCAGCGAGCAAAGAATGTCTTAAACGATGTTGGCTTGAAGGAACATATCAATAAGCTGCCGTCACAGTTGTCGGGTGGCCAGGCGCAAAGAGTTGCAATTGCGAGAGCACTCGTAAACGATCCTGATATCTTGCTTGCTGATGAACCAACTGGGGCACTTGACTCGGAGACGAGCGTTCAGATTATGAAGTTACTTAAAAGGGTGTCTGAGAATAAGTTAGTCATTATGGTGACTCATAATCCCGAACTAGCAGAAGAATATGCGACGCGAATAATTACTATAAAAGATGGAAAGGTAACATCTGATTCTAATAGCTATAATGGCGATGTTGATACGGAGCTTGATTCAACTCAGCTGAAGAAGAAATCGAAAAAGACTAGGATGTCATTTTTAACGGCACTATCTTTGTCGCTTAAGAATCTCTTGACAAAGAAGGCGCGGACGATTTTGGTTGCTTTTGCTGGTTCTATTGGGATAATTGGTATTGCTTTAATCAGCGCAGTTTCGACTGGATTTCAAAATTATATCGATAAGATAGAAGAAGATACCCTAACTTCGTATCCTTTGGCGCTAATGAAAGAGTCGGCTGATTTGACCGGAATTTTATTAAGTTTTACTGGTAGTAATGCTGGCGGGAAAGATGATGAGAAATTACACGAAAATCAAGTATTAACTGGTACGCTTGGAACAGTTTCGAATAATGATTTGCGAAGTTTTGCGACTTATTTGGAAGCGCATAAAGCTGAAATCGCTGACGATATTAGGTTGATGGAGTATGAATATAACGTTGATCCGTTGATATATACGGAAGATGCGACTGGAGCGATTGCAAAAATGAATCCGAGCGGTTTATTTACGTCTCTTGTTGGAGAATCGTCGTTACTTAGGAATTATTCTTCGATGACTTCGGTATTTCAACAATACGAGTCTGAAAATTTAAAAGATGATACGGAGCTTTTAGCTGGGCGTTATCCTGAAAAATATAATGAACTAATGGTTGTTCTGAGTAATAAAGGTGAAATTTCTGAACTTTTGACCTACTCGCTTGGGTTTCATGATACTGATGAGCTGAATAAGATCGTTTCAAAAATTATGAGCGGCGAGAGCGTCGATATAAATAATAAACCATTAGAATTAACTTATGACGATTTGATGGGCGTAGATTTAAGACTCGTGGCAGCGACGGATACTTATAAATTTAATAGTAAGTACGATGTTTATGAGGATATGACGGGCGACAAGGACTATATGCGGCAGCTTTATAATGAATCGGAGAAACTTAAAATTACTGGTGTGGCGATGATGAATTCAGAAATGTTGTCATCTGGGAGTGGGGTAGCTTACCTGCCGTCTTTAGTAGAGCATATTATAGATAAGTCTTCGAAAACTGAGATCGTGAAGAAGCAATTAGATAATTCGGAACTTGATATTTTTTCAAATACGAAATTTGGGGAAGAAGGGAATGATTTCAATTTTGAATTTTCAGATTTGGTATCAATAGATGAAGCGAAGCTTGTGCAAGCTTTCGGTGTCAAAATCGATCAGAATGCGGTTTCGGCGAAAACTCGAGAATATATGACGGAGATTTCTGATGATATTACGGCGGATATTTCGCCGGTTAGAACGGAGCTAGTGGAGAAGTTTTGCGATTTGGCAGATGGATTAAAAGCGAAGCTACTTGAGATGATTGTGTCCGGGGAGATAATCGTTAGTGAGCTTAATTTGGACAAGTTGAACGAGATTGTCAATGGTTTTGTGGATGAACAGAACTTTTCTTCTATGACGGAGCGGTTTATGATCCCTGGGGAGAATTTCAAGTCATTTTACGAAGGGCTTTTAACTGGTTATCTTGGAAGTTCCGCGAGTTCGGGTTTTACTTTGACAGTTGATGAATTTATTGATAGTGTCGAAGTCGGTGCGGGCTTCGATGCGTTTTCTATAGCGATTACTGAGATTTTGATGAAGCAGGGGATTTTGACGGCTGTCGGGAATTTAACTTCATATCTTACTTCGAGTTTTGCGAATGCGTTTCATGTTGATCAGAATGCAATTATCGGAGCGTTTCGATTGAATTTCTCGGAAGAAGAGCTTTCTCGAGTCGTGACAGCTATGTTTACGAAGAAGAAATCGACTCTTGCGACGAATTTATCGGCGCTTGGATATCAGGATTTAAATGATCCAACGGAAATCGCGTTCTATTTCTGGAGTTTTGATGGGAAGACGCATTTCGTGGAGTTTTTGGATTATTATAATGATTTAATGCGGTCGATTGACGAGGATAAGGTGATTGATTATACTGATGCGACTGGAGTATTGATGTCATCCGTGAAGACGATTGTGGATGCAGTTAGTTATGTACTCATTGCGTTTGTCTCAATTTCGCTGATTGTGAGTTCGATTATGATAGGAGTAATTACTTATATTTCAGTCTATGAAAGGACAAAGGAGATTGGGATTTTGCGTGCGATTGGGGCGAGCAAACGAAACATCTCTTCGATTTTTAATGCAGAGACGTTTATTATAGGACTTTTGTCTGGCCTATTCGGGGTTGGAATTTCATATCTTTTGATTCCAATTATTAATCTCATATTACATCATTTTACTGGGGATATTCCACTTTCAGCTACCCTAAGTCCGGCGACCGCAGGATTTTTGATTGTCCTGAGCTTCATCTTGACAGTTTTGAGCGGACTCGTGCCGGCTAGATCGGCGAGCAAAAAAGACCCGGTTGATGCACTAAGAACGGAATAATGTGGTATAATATAGGCACGTTGGGGATTCGCCAAGCGGTAAGGCACCGGGTTCTGGTCCCGGCATTCGGGGGTTCGAATCCCTCATCCCCAGCCACGTTCTAGCGAACGTGTGGAAAAACGGAATTCGTTCTTCGAATCGAATCCCTCATCCCCAGCCAGAATCAGAAGAAGACTCCGAAGGAGTCTTATTTTGATTCTGATTTTGGATCATGGAGTCGAGCCTAAGGTCCGAATGGGGGGCAAGTGCACAGTGAACGATTCGAATAATTTATGTCAAGTATGATGATGAAAAGAGGGCGCCGAAGCGCCCATATACATTGATATTGCTTAACCGAGGAACATGTAACTGCGTCCGTTTTTGTCTGAGCGAACATTTTTGACGGTTCCGTCCGGGTATTCGTCCCAAGACAAATGCCACTTTTCTTCTTCCAAGCAGGCTGAATGATGAATGTGATCACCCTGCTTCCTAGCGGTATATTCTCCGCCTTTTTCTACGATGATTTGCGCCGTTTTTTCGACATTGATTTTTCTGAGATAAACCTTTTTCATGTTTCTCACCCCCTCTCCTCATAAAATCTTTTGCCAATATCAACATTTTTATCTTATCTTATTTTGTAGGAAGCGTCAATTTGCTTATTTGACTAAGTTAGGTAATTGTGTTATTATAGGAAATGTATTCTGACGATGAGCGCAAATAAAAAAGGAGGTGAAGGATGTGCGTTACGAAATTAGTCAGGTATGTACGTTTGAGGAGATTATTGAGAAGATAAATGATTTTGAATCAAAGCCAGTCGGTATCGTTTTTTTTGGTACTGATTGCCGCTTTAAGGAGAACTTCTTAAAAAGACTCCAGTATCAGGTCGACAGCGTATGGAATGTCTACATGAAAGATGAGAACAAAGAAACGGCTTTGCACCACCTTAAGCGCCCGTTTAAAAGTGGCCAAAACGTCATTGTCGTGATGTCTGGCGATATATCTGGTGACCACGATGTTCGTCATCAGGTAGTTGTAAATCTGTTGAATAACGGAGCTAAGAGTGTAGTTGGTGTTTACGTAAAAGGTCGGAAGGACGCCATTAGGTCACTGGTTCCATTTTTAAACAAAAGGTTCGACGAGCAGTCTCAAAGATTAGCATTCGATGTTCCTCCTACGGCGGATGGGCTCGATTTCCTTATCACGGTCGATGAAGACTAAAAAACTGTGTTTGCCCTGCGTTTATCGCGGGGCTTTTTTAAACGATTTGTGATATACTTTAAATACTGAAGCGTTTTGCTTTAGCTTTATGAAGAAAAAATTTTAGGACTATGAGCAAGAAAAAACTTTTTACCACTAAACAACTTGAAAAACTCTCAGCCGAAGAGATTATTGATAAATTGCAACATGAAAACTACTCGCTTCTAGAGACTTTTGGGGCCGGGAAACTACGGCGAGAGATGGTCCCAGTTGGGAAAATTTGCAATACGGCAATAAACTATTTCTTTGGGACGACTGGGCCGAAGAATAATGTCGAGAAGCATAACACGGCGGCGCGTAGGAAGTTGGTAAAAGTTTTGTCTAAGATAACTCCTGGAGATTATTCGGAGATGCCGAAAGACTCTAAAAATGGGTTAGTAATCGGGTTTAATCATCCTAGCCTTGGAGAAATCGCGCGAATTTTGACGATGAAAATTGATATTATGGGCGATAAACCGATGTATTTTCCGGTTAATTTGCCTTGGTATGAAGCGCTTGCGCCGAATTATGACCGGATTCGGCGACTTGGGATTGTGATTACGCCGACGATTACGCCGTCGACTTGGAAGAAAATGGGGCTGAAAGAAGGGACGAAGATATACGAGATCGGAAAACGATTAAAGCGTGATTTTCGAAATATATATACTAATATATCGCATGATGGGCTAGCGAGCGGTGGTGTGGTTTTTGTTGCACCGTCGGCGACTAGACAAGCGACGGTTTTCAAAAATAAAGATGTTTATGATAAAAAAGAAGAGATTATTCCGACTATGTCGATGCTAGCCCTAAAGTTATATATTGATCCGAAGATGGAATGTGATTTTCTACCGATGGCTGTTTTGCCGCCAAAGGATTACAAGAAGGGTTTGAATTTTCATAAAAAATATCGCTTAATTCCGGGTAAAAAGATGACGGCGAAAGAGATTCGGAAAGAATACTTTAAGGTTGAGAATCCGAAGCGGCTTGAGGGGTTTGATTACGATTTTCATGAACGGATTGCGAATGAACTGCCTAAGCGTTTTTGGTATTAATGTGATATAATCATAAGCATGAACGATGACGGTGAGCAGTATTTTTATCATCCTTTAGAAAATATTGAGGACGTAGATATTTTTTATGAGGCCGTAGAGCGGGAACGCCTTACGGAGTCGATTTCGCCGGAGAGGCCTTATACGTATTGGACGATTGAGCTGTATGACCAGAGGAATGGGATTAGAGGTGGGGGCGGACTTGGGGTTCTGGCGGCCGATACTAGGCGCGTAGCTGAGAAAATGGGGATACCATTTACGTTAATTACGCCTTTTTATCCCTCAGAGACACGTCAGATAATTAAAGATGGTCGCCTTTATGATGAGCATATAGATGTTGATTATAAAAAATTCGGTTTTAAATATATTGATAAGGTAAATATTAAGTGTCACGATTCGCTTTGTCGGCTTGATGTGATTGAAAAGAAGTTTAAAAATACGCGGATTATTGCAATTACGGAGCCGAATTTTGGGGAATTATATTCTGGGATGAGCGGGTCCGATCACCGTTTATATCAGGAGGTCGCGTTAGGATTTGGCGGTTATAAAGCGCTGAAATTGGTTGGTCTTAAACCTGCGATTATTCAGTTGAATGAGGTCGCGACGTTTTTTGCAGCACTTGCGCGACTTGATGAGCTTTCGTCAAACGGCATGGATTTTTATGAAGCTGTCGTTTATACAAGAAAGCACACGCTTTATACGAATCATACTTTAGTCCAGGCGGCGGAAGCAGAGTTTTCTTATGAGCAATTCTCGCGTTATGTTTTCCCAAATTTAAAATCTTTGGCGGTAAAGAAATGGCTGTCTGATAAGTTTGAAAATGGTCGAATCAAATTGTCATCTGTCGCGATAGAGATTGCTGAGCTGCGTTCCGGGGTTTCAAAATTACATGCAAGGGTAGCCAATTATCACGATATTGCCGGTAACAAAGTTAAGTTTAAGGCAATAACCAATGGGATTGATTTAGATAATTGGACTTTGCCAGAAATCTTAGAATACTATCATAAAAATGGACTTCTGGACGAAGTGAATGCTCCGACTAATGGTTATATTGAACGATTGTCGGTCTTAACGAGTGATAAAATTCGCGAATTTAAGGTATCTGGACGAGAGATTTTGAATGAGGTTTTGAAGAAATATCCTGACCATAACGGTAAGATATTACATTTTTCCGATGAAGATTTTATTTTCGATTTCAAGCGACGTTTTGTTGATTATAAACGCCCGGAATTACCATTCAGGGATATAGAAAGACTTCGTAATATACTAGAAAGACGTGGTGCGCATTATATTTTGGCGGGGCGGGTTCATGTTGGCGACGAGAATATGTCTGGGAAGCTGAGTCGCCTACTTGAGGCTATTCGAAAAGACGCATATCTAAGCGAACACGTTCATTATATCGCGAATTACGATGAGGAATTGGCTTATGGACTTTCGTGTGGGTCAAATGTAGCTATTAATATTCCAATAGTTGGGCTTGAGGCTTGTGGAACGTCTTGGATGAAGGACGTTGCTAATTTGAATGTTTTGATTTCTACGCATGATGGCGGAGTTGCGGACGGCTCGATTAATTCTTATCTAAATGTTTCTGGAGCGGACGAGCATGATGAGCTTGATATGCTCTATCAGCGCATGGAAGAATCTATCTCAATCTGGGAAAACGACTACGATCTAGAATATACAATAAAAAAGCAATTAAAAAACTTCTTACCCGTTATTTCTGGTGCCAGAATGATGAA
>JAGCAL010000033.1 GCA_017652715.1 Candidatus Saccharimonadota bacterium
GCAGGCCTAATTACCTATCATAGAACCGATTCTTTAAATCTATCCTCTCAGGCAGTCGGAGCTATTGCTAAATATATAGAGGAGACTTTTGGCAAGAATTACCTTAAAGTACGTCATTTCAAGACCAAGGATGCGCAGGCTCAGGAAGCACACGAGGCTATTCGGCCGACTGATGCGTTTAGAACTGCGGCCGGTAAGAATAATTACGAGAAACGACTTTATGATTTAATTTGGTCTAGGACTGTAGCGACGCAAATGGCTAACGCCAAGATCGCCAAAACCACTATTCATATCGGAGCTAATAACACTAACCCTCAAGCTACTTTCACTGCTAAGGGGGAAGTGGTAATCTTCGATGGATTCTTGAAGGTTTATGGTAAATCTAAAGATCTTGAACTGCCAAAAGTTAAAAAAGCTGACAAGCTTGATTGTCTGAAACTTACTGCAAAGCAAACTTTTGCAAAACCACCGACAAGATATACCGAAGGTTCGTTAGTGAAGAAACTCGAGGAGCTTGGCATTGGACGACCATCAACCTATGCCACAATCATGACGGCCATTCAAGCGCGTGGATATGTAGTAAAAGGCGAATCGGAAGGAGAAGAGCGAGAAGTAGTGGAGCTGAAAGCGCGGGCTAGTAATAAAATAACGCGGTCAATCGTGAAGGAGAAATATGGCGCCAATAAAGGTAAATTAGTGCCAACGCCGATCGGTGAGCTAGTTTCAGGGTTTTTGATTAGTAATTTCAAGAATATTGTCGATTATAAGTTTACGGCGAATATCGAGAAAGATCTAGACCTTGTAGCCGATGCCAAATTAGAACGTATTAAGATGTTGAAGGATTTTTATGGACCATTTAGAGAGACGGTACTAGCCGCGAATGGAGTGGAACGTTACAATAATGCACGGCTTCTAGGTCATCATCCAGAGACCGGTCAGCCAATCTATGCCAAGATTGGGAAACAGGGTGGTTTCATTCAGCTGGGAGATAATAGCGATAAAAAAGAAGATACAAAACCGCGCTTTGCGCCCCTGCCTAAGCGAAAATCCGTTAAGACGGTTACCTTAGAGCAAGCATTGAAACAGTTGGAATTACCTTCTCTTCCGCGCCTACTCGGGAAAGCCCCAGATGGGGTCGAAATAATTGCCGCTAGTGGGCCATTTGGGCCGTATCTAAAAGGAGGCAAGTATAATATCGCTGTCAAAGATATGGATCCCTATACTATTACTTTAGAGGAAGCCCTGCCGTTCTATAAATCCAAAGTTGACTCAATTATCGCAGATTGGGACGATGTTATGATTATCAATGGAGCCTATGGACCATATGTAAAGGGGCCAGGGCGCCGTAATAACGTAAAAATCCCTAAAGACATTAATCCGAAGAAGATTACAGAGCAAGAAGCTCGCAAAATGCTCGAAGAAAAACCCAAAACTAAAACCAAGGCCAAGACCAGAAGGGGAGTGCGTGGCGGCAGGAAAAAGACTACAAAAACGTCTAAAGCCAAGAAAACTAAATAGTTTTACATAATCGTTTTTGTACCTGACAATTATTTTACAATGTTTTTCTGATTATGTTTATGTTTTAAATATTTTTTTTAATATTTGTAAAAAATATGCTACAATATTGAAAGGGAAAAATGAATATTATAGTTGACATATTGCTTATAATATGTTATTATAGTAATAAGTGATAACATTAACAGGGGAAAATAAGGAAAGATATCGATGGATCAAAATGCAGAAATCTTGAAAAAAGCAATTTCTGGAAGCCTGAAAATCATAGAACAGGACCGAGAAAAAGAAATCATATCTCGTCGCTTTGGCCTGACCGGCAGGAAAGAGACACTCGAACAAATTGGCGAAATGCTTTCTATTACCAGGGAACGTGTCAGACAACTAGAAAAAGCTATCTTGATTCGCCTGCAGATTACTGCTGAAGAAAACCAAATTCCCGAATTAAATGCCGCCGAAAAATTACTGATTCGTAACCTTACTGAGATGGGCAGAATTGCCAGGGTTTCGGCCCTAGCCGATAAGATTTATGGGCGTAAGGCAACTACCCGCGAACAAACCGGCATTTTTTTCATAGCTACTTTCTCCAAGAATCTTACGATTATTGATGAAAATGATAAATATTTTGCCTCGGTTGGAATCGCTGATTACGGTAATAGTCTAGAGGTCAGGACGAAGGTGGATGAGATCGTTAAGCTAATCAAGGCCAACAAAGAGCCTATGACACTTGACGAGCTGGACGAGAAGCTAAACTACGAACACCCAGATTATATTAAGGCTATGGCTTCAATTTCCAAGTTACTGGCACACCTAAATGACCGCTGGGGTTTGGCAAAATGGCCCTCAGTGAACCCTAAGAATATCAGAGATAAAATTTATGTCATCCTAGAGACCAAGAAAGAACCGATGCATTTTTCTGATATTGCAAAAGAAATTAAAGAATCAAACTTTAAACGCAAAAACGTCACGGTACAAGCAATCCACAACGAGCTCATCAAAGATGCTCGCTTTATATTGATTGGACGGGGAATTTACGCGTTATCTAGCTGGGGCTATAAAAAGGGAACGATTGCCGACATCATTAGATTAATTCTAGAGAAATCCGAAAAGCCGCTGACCAGAGAAGAAATTGTAAAACAAGTTTTACACATGCGAAAGGTAAAAGAAACAACTATACTACTTAATTTGCAAAACAAAAAGCTATTTAAGAAAGTAGACAAAAACTTATATACTCTAGCGTGATATATGATAAAATAGAAGCATGGAAGCGATTTTACATTTTATTTTAATGCCAGTATTCTGGGTTCCAGTGGTAGGCATCTTGGGGGTTTTGACATTTTTGAATTATCGGAAGTTGCATAAATTAAAAGTATTAAATGTCGATTCGGTCCTATTAATGCTAGAGATACCTCGCACCAACGATAAAAAGGAGCTGGCTGCGGAGCAGCTATTCGCCTCGCTACATGGTATTTTGCGCGATAAGCAGGAGCTGAGAAGCTCTGGTGGAATACAAGAGCATTTATCCTTCGAGATTGTGTCTACGGCTGGACAGATTCGTTTCTATGTGTGGGTACCGAAAATCCTACAGAGCTTTGTAGAGGGGCAGATTTATTCCCAATATCCGACCGTGCAGATTTATAAAATGGATGATGACTATGTCGATAACAGGGAAAAGTACCCTGTTGCATATTCGGCAGAATTGGGACTGATAGATAACGATGCCTTGCCGATTAAGACTTTCGAAAATTTTGAGGTCGATCCTTTGGCTGGTATTACTGGGACTCTGGCGAAGCTGAGCCCTGACAACTCAGAAGAATTATGGATTCAGATATTAATTAGGCCAATCCCCGATGACTGGCACAAAAACACCACCGATAAGTGGATTAGGCGAGTCAAGGCCGGAACGAGGTCACTACTCGGTAGCACCGGGATCGATTGGACTTACATGGGAGAGATTCTCTTAGCCCTCTTCCGTCCACCAGCAGGAGGCACTGATTCTGAGGTAAAGGTTGAGTTATCCGAACGCGACAAGACCCGTATTGCAAAGGCCGAAGAGAAGGCGACTAAGCTTGGTTATGAAGTTAAGATTCGTTTGGCCTATTTAGGCCAGAACGAAACCGATGCCAGGCTCAATATGCAAGCTCTGGTCGGAACCTTTAAACAATTTAATTCTACCAATCTAAACGGCTTTAAGCAGCTCGGTGGAAGCTTCAATAAAAACGACCTAGATGCTTATAAAATGCGGCAATTTTCTAACCGTGGCTTCATTCTCAATATCTCGGAGCTTGCCTCGGTGTATCATTTACCGCATACATCGGTCGAGACACCAAATATCGTCTGGGCCTCATCGAAAACCGCAGAGCCACCAGCGAAGCTTCCTCTACTAACTGGCGACATATCTAACGATGAGGATATCTCGGCATTTGGTCTGACCAATTTCCGCGGCATTAATCACCAGTTTGGATTACTGCGCCGCGATCGTTCACGTCATATCTACATTATCGGACAGACTGGGGCCGGGAAAAGTGGGCTGCTTGAGCTCTTGGCGCTCTCAGATGTGTTTTATAATCAGGGTTACTGTGTGATTGATCCACACGGAGATTTTGCGATTGATAATTTAAGATTCGTACCAGAATCGCGTATCAAGGATGTAGTGTACTTCAATCCTGCCGATACGGCCTTCCCGGTGGCATTTAATCCGCTCGAAGTCACCGATCCTGCCAAGAAGCCAAACATCTGCTCCGAAGTGATTGGCGTGCTTAAGCGAATGTTCGGTGATTCCTGGGGGCCGAGGTTAGAGCACATATTGCGCTATACTCTGCTCGCCCTGCTTGACCGACCCTCGACTACGCTTCTGGATATTTCTAGGTTACTTACTGATAAGGATTTCCGCAAGGAAACCCTGGACTACTGTCAAGACGTGACGGTCTTACAATTTTGGAAACACGAATTTGGTCAATGGAACGAAAAGCAGGTTAATGAATCGATTGCTCCAGTTCTAAATAAGGTCGGGGCCTTCACGGCCAATCCGATTATTCGTAATATCATCGGTCAGCCTAAATCATCGTTTAATATCCGCAAAATTATGGATGAAGGTAAGATTTTAGTAGTTAATCTATCTAAGGGTCTTATTGGTGAGGATAATGCTGCTATTCTGGGGGCATTTCTCGTCACCAAGGTACAGCTTGCCGCTATGTCGCGCTCGGATATTCCTGATGTAAAAGATAGGCGACCTTTCTATCTATACGTAGATGAGTTCCAGAATTTCGCGACCGATTCGTTTGCGGTCATTCTGTCTGAGGCGCGTAAGTACGGCTTGAATCTCACAGTAGCCAATCAATATGTGGCACAAATGACCGATTCGGTGCGCGATGCGGTATTTGGCAACGTAGGTACAACTATTTCATTCCGAGTCTCGGCCGACGATGCGCCGGTGCTAGTAAAACAATTCGAACCGACCTTTGAGGAATCTGACCTGATTCAGCTCAACAACCGCCACTTTATTATCTCAATGATTATTAATGGCGAAAAAGCGCCGGCTTTCTCTGCTACTACACTATCGATACCAGATACGCCATCTGATAACTTCGATGCCATCATCGCCCATTCTCGAGAATACTATGCCAAACCAAGGCTCGAGGTCGAGCGTGAAATTCGTGAAACGATTGAGCAATCCGAGAAGTACAAGAAGGAGTTAGCTGATTCAGGACGACAGGGAAGTGAACCCAAATTAGTGATTAACTCTAAAGCTAAACCAGCTCCAGGGACGACTGGACAGAAGACAAAGGGCTTTACCGAACATATACCGAACACTAATTCTCCGAAGTCGCGAGCAGATTTAATGAAGTCCGGACTAAGCCCGAATGCGGCTGAAGGTAGAAGCAGTATGGGATTAAAAGATCTTGCTAATCTAGTCGCAGAAAAAACTGAATCCGAAAAGGAAACTGCTAATAAACAAGAGTCCGCCAGCCAAGCCAACCCGGATAAGAAAGGGAAACAAACTGATAAAAAATCTCATGCCAAGAGGAAGAAAAAGCATCGCAATAAGAAGACCACCCCTGTTGAGAGCAAGAATTCCCCTTCTTCTTCCCCTGTTCGTCCAGAGATAGAATACCAGGAGAAGTCGACCATCACTATCAACCCGTCCCATGAATCTCTACCCCTGTCTACCCCTGTTAAACGGACTGAGGACTTTGCACCTAAGGATAATTCGGTTGATGGATTCTTAAGTGTAAAACACTAGATTCTTTAGAATCATACGAGAAGAGAAATAGAATTAAGAATTAGACTTTAAAAGTCAGAATTTTGGAGGCAAAAATCAGCCGCGACATGCTTCATTACAATTATAGTTTTAATGTCGCACAATACACATTTTTAGACATAAGCACTTTGGGTTTGGGACGGTTAAGTTATCGTGAGTCGTGATAGAAAGTGGTCTTTGATAGGTTATTTAAGAAACTAAACAAGATTTGTTATGTTGTGATTATTATCAAAATCCCAGTGCATGAGCGCTCAACCTGAGTATTTGATAATGTATTAGCACGTAATTGGGCACCAGGTTGATAAGTGAATAAAGGATAAAGCAGCCAACGAGTAAGGC
Organism: Candidatus Saccharimonadota bacterium; assembly: GCA_017652715.1. GTDB lineage: Bacteria > Patescibacteriota > Saccharimonadia > Saccharimonadales > Saccharimonadaceae > Nanosyncoccus. The sequence goes on from JAGCAL010000033.1 coordinate 6,113, forward strand.
GCGAATGCCTGACGGATTTTGTAATAATCACAA
>JAGCAL010000034.1 GCA_017652715.1 Candidatus Saccharimonadota bacterium
CGAAGTTGCACAACACTTTTACAAATCCCACGGCGCTGAAATCTACGACACCAATTTCTTCCGTCGCGAGCTCGAATAATCAACTGCCATAAAAAGTTCAGGCAAAATATAAATATGTAAGGCGTTCGGCAATCCCGCAAAGAAACAAACTGTAATCCCATACCCAACTAGAAGCGTAAAAATAAGTCCACTATTTTCACGCCCTTTTATTGCCCGGAACGCAAAAACCGCTGCTAGAACTAAAAGCACAATTCCGACCAGCCCAGTCTCAAGCAGTAAACTAAAATATTGATTTTGGACAATTTCCTTTGAATATAAGGTCCAACCATAAATATGCATCGCCTCACCAGCTCCTCCGAGTCCAACTCCGAACAACATCGTCTTCACATCTTTCGCCCAAATCTCAATCGCCGCATCATTCAAATTCACCCGCGTCGTTGTCGAAGACTCAACATATCCGTTAAAAATCGCAGCCTCTTTCTGCTTCGCATCCGTATTCCCCTCATCTTCCTTAACCTCGGGACTCTGCCTAAAGTCAATCAAGCCTAGCGACAAATGATTAATCGCCTTGCTAACTCCTGACACGTAAGTATCGTCCGTCTTCGAAGCCTCCGCCATAATTCCCTGCATATTTAAAGTAAATAAAAATGCTAGAATTACAACCGGCCACAAAAGCATCGCCCTCCACTTTTTCGTTCGCATAATCATATATATCGTCATAAAAATCATCGCAATAATAAATGCATAAATCGCTCCGCGCGAAAATGTCAAAAACAGCGTCGCAACAAATATGAAAAAATAAAGCAGCAAAGTTTTAGTGCTAAATAATTCGGTATAACGTTTTAAGTAAAACCACGCCGCTACTATCACCGGAGCTAATAGTAAATTTCCCATAAATTGTGGTTCAATCGCAAATCCATTCGGATGCGGAAATCCAAACATCGTATAAGTACAACCGGAGCACATCAAAGTCCCATCGCGCGACACACCGACTAAATCAAGTATCGACTGCAAAAAACACCAAACACAAACAGTAACTGACGAATAAAAGAAAATCTTATAAAACTTGCTCTTCGTCGCTTCAAGCTCAAATAAAACCCTGAGTTTCAAAATCGCAAAACCCGCCAAACATACTAGCCACAACATCCCAATCGTCAAAGCACCCCTCAGTTTATTCAAAGACCAGAAAACCGATAACGTTAAGAAAAACATCAAAAGAAGTAACGGCCACCATTTCACTAAATTGCTAAACAGTCTTTTCCGAATCAGCAAAATAACGCTAAGTAAATCAAACACCACTAAATAAATCAGCGGTAACGACAATTCGAAATTCATCGATTCATTACTGCCTAAATGTATTATCGGATAATACGAAAAGAATAAAACAACCGGAAAAAAGTAAACCAAAAACCGAAACGCTTTTTCCATCCAATCACTTTTTTTCTTTATCATATTTCTTCTCACACTTTTTAATAAACGCTAAAACTTCACTATCAAATCTTTGCAGTCCAAAACTATCTACACTCTTCGAAACCATTTTACGATTAAATTTTTTCATCTCAAATTTCAGAATCGCCTCGGCTAAACTTTTCGCCGATTGCTCAGAAAATAATACTCCATTTTTCCCATCCTTAACATAATCTCGCGCTCCGCCAACTCCATAGGCAATCACTGGACATCCAGCCGCCAGCGCCTCAACCGGCGCAATTCCAAACGGCTCCAAGCTCGGGAACAAATACCCCTTCGCCTTCGTTAAATATTTTACCAACTCCTTTTTATCCATCGTCGGCAAAAACTCTACGAGTCCCGAATCTTTCGCCAGTTTAACTAATTTCTTGTGCTCCGGACCATCGCCAATCACAACTAATTTTCGTTGCGTCATTAAACACGCCCGCACCGCTAAATCAATCCTCTTCCAATTCACCTGTCTTGACGTCGTTATATAATAATCAGTTGTTTCGACGTCCTTCTTTAGCTTAAAATCCTGAATCTCAACTGGTGGATGAATAATAACAGCCTCCCGCTTATAATATTTTTCAATCTGCTCCTTGGCATATTCCGAAATAGTTATATAATAATCTGGCCTTTTCGCCGCTCTTAAATCTGCCCGACGAAGCGGTATAACCATCAGCCTAAAAAAGAATCTCACGAGCGGATTCAAAATCCCAAACCCAGGATTCTTTATATAATCATCGTACATTTGCCAATAATATTGCGTCGGCACATGACAATACGAAATATATAGCCCATTCTTCACTCTTACGGCCTTCGCTTCCGCCCCAGTGACCGAAATCACTAAATCATATTCTGATAAATCAAGATGCGAAAAATACCATTGCCTAAATGGACCCAAAAACCTACGCAATTTAGCAGGGAACTTCTGTAACCGCCCCGTCCGTACATCCGCATCATGAAACCAATCCAATTTATTCGGATCATATTGCGAAGTATAAATCGGCGCATCCGGAAACATTCGATGGAGCTCGAGTAGTACCTTCTCACCCCCACCAAAGTTAGTTAGCCAATCGCAAACTAAAGCAACTCTCACTTCGCCCCTTCACCCTTAATCACAATCGCAATCGTCTTAAAGAAAATCGACAAATCTAGCATCAAAGACCAGTTCCTCACATAATAAATATCTAAAACTCTTCGTTCTTCAAACGAAATATCGCGTCGTCCTAGAACTTGCGCAAACCCCGTCAATCCAGATTTTACCGACAAAATCAAAGATTTTCGTTCGCCGTAATCCTTGAGTTCATTCGGCGGCAAAGCTCGCGGCCCAATCAAAGAAATATCGCCCTTTAAAATATTAAACAGTTGCGGCAATTCATCAATCGAAGTCTTTCGAATAAATTTCCCGAATTTCGTAATCCTCGGATCGTTCTCTAAATATAGTCGCCCTTCATAATAGTACTTATCGGTAAGCTCAGGCCTCCCCATTTTCTCAAACGCCTCCTCTGGCGACATCCCGCTATACTCAGCCTTAAGCGACCGAAACTTATAACACTTAAAAACCCGGCCATATTGAGTTAAACGCTCTCCCGCATAAATCGGCGAATTCTTAAAATCCGTTAGCTTTAAAATCAACCAAACTATCATCATCGGAATCGCCGTAATAATAATTGCCACTAAACTAAACAAAATATCAAATGCCCGCTTAACTGCCGCATATCCTCCCGTAAGCGGCGTCACCATCACTAACATCGCCGGAGTATTTCCAATCAGCTCAAGCTCCCCTAAGTTCGACGAAAGGGCAGTCTCGCTTGGCACAAAATAATATGGCATATGATGTAACAAAGCCTGTTTATAAACATACTCCGTAGATTTCTCATCAGTCTGAAAAATCACATCAGCCTTCGCCTTCTGTAAAGCTACCTTGAGCGAACTATATTGTTTTTTTCTTAAATCCTCCGGAATAAATTTGACGTTAGCCACAACTCCCGCCAAACGATATCCAGATTCCGGCGAAGACGAAATATAATTCGCAAGATACTCCGTATTTTTATTCTCACCAATAATCAAAGCTCGCGCCGTACCGTAATCCCTCCGAAAAATCTGACGGATTATAAAACGCATAATAATCCGCTCCGCTAGTAGAAATACAAACGAGAGTAGAACCGACGTTAACGCCATAATTCTTACCGGAAACAAATTCTCCCCATTGAAAAAATCATAAACTATTAGAGCCGCAACCGATAAAATCGCCGCAAGTACTAATCTTCCACGTTCAGGCAGTCGCGATTTGCCTAAAAAAATCGAACGCTTATATAGTCCTAAAGCCGCCAGAATAATTAACAAAATCGGCACCAAAAACACTACTGAAAGCGTAAAATTGAGAAGCTGCGATTCAAATTCAAATGGTCTCGGATCAACATGCACACGAATAAAATATGCTGACGCAAACGACAAAATAAGCGCAACTGCATCCCCTATAATTAAACAGACTCGTAAAATAAAGTCGGATTTTCTCCTCATATTCTAATTATATAATAATCTAATGGTTTATTCAACCGTAACTGATTTCGCCAAATTCCTTGGCTGGTCTACATTTAACCCCTTAGCAACCGTCATATAATACGCCATGAGCTGCGACACAAGATTCATAAGAACAGGCATAAAAATATCAATTGATGTTGTAATTTTTACAACATCATCAACCGGTAAATCGAATTCCGGCTCGTTCGTAATCGCAACAATATGTCCGCCCCTCGCTAAAACCTCTTCTACATTAGAAATCGCCTTATCATACAAAAGTCCGCTCGGTAAAAACGCCATCTCGAAAAACCTATCATCTATTAATGCCAAAGGTCCATGCTTCAACTCCCCGAACGCATAAGCATTCGCATCAACATAAGAAATCTCTTTTAGCTTCAGCGCCCCCTCCATCGCGACCGGATATGCTGTATCGCGCCCTAGATAAATCGCATGCTCATACTTACTATATTTATCCGCAATTCCCTGAACAGCCTTCTGCGCCTCAGAAAGAACTTTTCTTATCTCGTCCGGCATTTTGTCGATCTCTCGCACATAAGGCGCTAAAATGCTACTTCGGACTCCCTTAGCCTGCGCAATTGTAAGCCCAAACATCACCATCGCAACTACCTGCGAAGTAAACGCCTTCGTCGACGCTACCGAAATTTCCGGACCGGCATGCACGTACGTTCCACCATCTACTTCCCTAGCAATTGTCGAACCAATCGCGTTCACAATTCCAATCGTCTTCACTCCCCGCTTCTTAATCTCGCGAAGGCACGCTAATGTATCCGCCGTTTCTCCAGATTGAGAAACGATTAACGCCACCGAATTTTCCGGAATATATGCTTGACGATAACGATACTCCGAAGCAATCACTACTTCTATCGTAATCTCCGGCGTAAAACGTTCAATATAATAACTCGCAAGCAGCCCCGCATGATACGCCGTTCCACATCCAACAATAATTAGATGTTTAATTTTACGTAGTTCCGCCTCCGAAAGCCCCGGACCCCCTAATCTTACCGTTCCATTTTTTGCATCAACCCGACCTCTCAATGTCTCA
>JAGCAL010000035.1 GCA_017652715.1 Candidatus Saccharimonadota bacterium
AGTCGTCGCATCGCATACCCCTGCGCCTTATTCGACGGGACTAGTCCCTCAGCCGCAAGTAAATATGCCCCCCTAATATGATCAGCAATTACCCTCATCTCGTCAGTATTGTTTTCATAAGATTTTCCCGAAATTTCTTCTAGCTTACTGATAATTGGCTTCATGAGAGAAATCTTAAACACATCAAACGAATCAATCGAAGCCGCCGTTACTCGTTCAAGCCCAGCTCCAAAATCTACATTTTTCTTCTCAAGCTCAGAAAACGTTCCATCCTCATTTCGTCGATATTGCATAAAAACCTGATTTCCGATTTCCATAAACCTCGCCCCATCACTCGCCGGGTGCGCTAAGCCATATTTCTCGACATCCTGTTTGTCCTCACCGAAATCATAAAATACCTCAGAATCCGGCCCGCAAGGGTCTCCTATCGGCGTAGTCTCGCATCCTCCTCCTCGGCTCCACCAGTTTTCATGATCATCATAATAGAAAATTCTCTCGCCCGGTTTAATTCCTCTCTTATCTCCATCCTTAGCCGAACCCATTTCTACAATTTTCGCTTCGACTCCGACTTCAGAAAAAACCTCCTGCCAAATCTTAGCTGCCTCAGTATCTTTCGGAATACCATATTTCTCATTCCCAATAAAGCAAGTTACATAAATCCGCTCCGGATCAAGCCCAATCTACTTAGTCATAATCTCAAATAAGTTACTAATCTGTTCTTCCTTAAAATAATCCCCAAGCGACCAGTTACCAAGCATCTCAAAAACCGTAGTATGACGCGGGTCACCAACATCCTCAATATCTTGCAACCTCATCGATGGCTGCGAATTACAAAGTCTCGAACCTAACGGATGCTCCTTACCTAATAAATACGGCAAAAGCGGCTGCATCCCAGAGCCGGTAAACAAAGTCGTCGGATCACCCTCTAAAACCAGTGGCGCCGGCTGAACAATCTTATGTCCCTTTTTTTCCTGAAAATCTAAAAATCTTTTTCTTACTTCACTTGCATCCATAGGATGAATTATACTCCCTCTTATCTCTTTTCGCAATTAATAACTTAGTCTGCGTTTTCTTTATGCGCCTTAAGAGCCCTTTTAATCGCCGGGCGATCAAATCCAACAATACGCTGCCCATCAATTTCTGTTACCGGTACCGCCGTTATACCCTCCAGAGAAGACGCATCTACCTCTTCATATTCAACCCCTAAAGAATCCAACCAATCCATTAGAGCATGACAATAAGCGCAAGTTGGTGTAGTATAAATCTTAATCATATAAACCTAATCCTTAATTATTATCTATAGATTATAATATCGAAGCGCAAACATAGCAATACCAGCAGCTACCGACACATTAAAAGATTCTTTTTGTCCAACCATCGGAATTTCTAAAAACAAGTCAAATAAATCGAATAGCGACCGGTTAATCCCTTCCACTTCTTCCCCTAGAACTAAAACAATTTTCTTATCTTCTGAGAACTTACATTCATTAATTTTCTTTAATCTCTCATCTTTTATATTATTTTCTAGCCCAACAATTCGCCAACCATCAGCGCGATATTCTTCCAAATCCGCTCGAATATCATCCGACCCATCAATCTCTAGCATATCCTCAGCCCCAAGTGCCGTTTTGTGAATCTCACCATCCAACTTCTCACGTAAATGTGGCAACAACTTCTCGTCATGCACTCTCGGCGTATAGCCAGACAACACTACTTTTTTAATCCCAAATCCTTCCGCCGTCCTTAAAATCGCTCCGACATTATAGCAGGACCGGATATTATCTAAAACCAGAACTATTCTCATACTACGATATTTATCAGCTTAGCTCTCGGAACAACAATCGTCTTTTTCACGTCACCAGCCACATACTTCTTCACTCGCTCATCCGACAAAGCTAGTTCAATCACTTTTTTCTCGTCCGCTAAGTCGTCTTTATCCATCTGAATCTTAGCGCGAAGCTTGCCATTTATCTGTACAACTACTTCAATCGTTTCATCTACTAGATATCGATTATCCCACTTCGGCCACTCATCATCCGCCCCTAATTTCTCTAGCATCTCGCTAGCCAGATGTGGCGCAAACGGCTTCAAAAGCTTCCCAAGCGTCACTAAATCTTCTTCGCTCGCCCCAACCTTATAAAGCTCGTTCACATACTCCATCAAACATGCTACCGCCGTATTGAGACTACATCTATAGATATCGTCCGTAACTTTTTTAATCGTACGATGACGAATTGAAAGCGAATCTTGCAGAATCTCTTCTGAGGGGCATCCGCAGTTGCTACGAGGACGAAGTGACGAGCCCCGTGAAGACGGGCGCGAGGAACGTCCCGAAGAAGACGATTCTGAAGAGTCGCTGTCAAAACACAAGTTATAACAACGATTAAGAAATCTATAAACGCCACCTACCGAACGTGGGTCCCATGCCGCATCGAATTCAACTGGCCCAATAAACATCTCGTAAGTTCGAAGCGTATCCGCTCCGTAACCATCGTTTATTACGTCTAGCGGGTCAATTACGTTCCCCTTAGACTTCGACATCTTCTTGCCATCAGGCGCATTAATATAGCCATTATAAATCAACTTCTTAATTGGCTCCCTGAATGGTAGATAGCCCATATCCGCAAAGAACTTACACCAAAATCGGATATAAAGCAAGTGAGCAACGGCATGGTCGGCTCCAACATATACATCAGTTGGCGCCCAATAATTTATCGCTTCCGCATCCCAAGCCGCCTTTCCATCGTGTGGCGAAACATAGCGCCAAAGATACCAAGAAGAACACGCATACCCATCAAGCGTATCGGTCTCCCTCGTCATTTCTTCCATATGAGTCTTACCAGTCTTAGGATCTTTTACCGGGATCTCAACCTTTAGCCAATCTTTCGCCTTTGCAAGCGCCGAACGCCCAGACTTATCCGGTTTATAATCCTTTACCTCTGGAATCAAAACAGGTAACTGGTCTTCCGGAATAGGATGCGGATTCCCCTCTTTATCGTAAGCAATCGGAATTGGACAACCCCAATAACGCTGCCTAGAAATCAGCCAGTCTCGCATCTTATAAGTCGTTTTTGGCGTACCAAATTGACCAAAATCACAAAGCTCAGTCTCCACAATCGGTAAATCATGCGCCTCCGCAAATTCTTTGTCTCGTTCATCCATCGCCGGCACCGCCATAATCGCACCAGTTCCATACCCAGCTAATACGTAGTCGGCTACAAATACTGGAATCTTTTCCTTCGTTGCCGGATTCATCGCATACGAACCAGTAAATACTCCTGTCTTTTCCTTGTTCTCTTGTCGCTCAATTTCGGACTTTACGAGTGCGCTAGCTCTATAAGCCATTACCTCATCTCTAGTATCGTCATTCACCAGATAGTCTAGCCCCGGATATTCCGGCGCTACAACTAGAAACGTCGCCCCATAAATCGTATCTGGACGCGTAGTGAATACCGTCACAGAATTCAAGCTCGTAGACACCTCTTTTGAGGAGCGTCCCGAAAAAGACGGTGTCAAGAGCTTGAATTCTATTTCGGCTCCGACCGAGCGCCCAATCCAATTTTTCTGCATCGTCTTTATCTTGTCTGGCCAATCAAGTGCATCGATTTCCTCTAGCAGCTCATCTGCATACTCCGTAATCTTGAAGAACCATTGCTTCATTTTCTTCTTCTCGACATCGTGTCCACATCGCCAACATTTTCCACCTTCAACCTGCTCATTCGCAAGCACAGTCTGATCTACCGGACACCACCATTGATAAGACTCTTTCTGATAGGCTAAGCCTTTTTTGTAAAGCTGTAAGAAACACCATTGCGTCCACTTATAATACTCTGGGTCCGATGTATTAATCTCTCTATCCCAATCAATCGCGAAACCAAGCCTCTTCGCTTGCTTACGAAAATTATTAATGTTTACTTCCGTCGCCTCTTGTGGCGAAGTTCCAGTTTTAATCGCATAATTCTCCGCCGGCAGCCCAAAAGTATCATACCCAAACGGCCGCATTACATTTAAGCGCTGCTGCTCATAGAACCGCGTCAACACATCAACAATCGTAAAATTACGCACATGCCCGACATGTAGTCCAGCCCCACTCGGATACGGGAACATCTCTGCTAGGAACTTCTTCGGTGTGCCCTCTTTTATCTCGGCATGAAAAGGTTTTTCCTCTTCCCAAATTTTTTGCCATTTTTCTTCTATTTTTAGCGGTTCATATCTATTCATGAACCATATTATACCATATTATCTAGGGGAAATCACATGCCGATAAATATTAGTAAATTTATCAAGCGTCTTCTCAAAATCATGCTCCGCCGCAATCTCAACAGAACGTTTAGAATATTCCTCGCGCATTTTCTTATCTGTTAAGATTTTCGAGAGCGCGTCGGCGAACTCCGAAACATTCCTAGGCTCACAAAGAAACCCATTCTCTCCAGTAATACAAACTTCATTCACCGCGCCCTTATTTACAGCCACCAGCGGTAACCCCGAAGCCGCCGCCTCGATTAAAACAATCCCTTGCGTCTCAATCTCGCTCGCCGTCGCAAAAACCGAACCAATCTTATATAACTCATACAAATCTGGCGCCATTACGCGGCCTAAGAACAAAACCGCATCCTCCAGCCCCAACTTCTTTACCTCTTTTTCTAAACGTAATTTATCAACGCCATCTCCGACTATCACGAGCTTCGCTTTCGGAACTTTAGTACGCGCTTCCTTAAACGCCGAAATAACCGTTCCAACTTGTTTCTCCGGATCAACTCGCCCCACATATAAAACAATCGGTACATCAGTCGGAATATTATACTTAGTATAAATCTTAGAAGAAGCCTTGCCGGGCTTAAAATTACTTAAATCCACCCCATTCGAAACCGCCGCAACCGGAATCTTAAGCTCATGTTTCGCGAGCAAATTCCGAATTGCCTGCTCAGTTGGCATCGTCACAAAATCGCTTTTACTCTGACGATTACGAAAATACGCCGAAAGTAATGCATTTACCGGCTTCTTAACCACCTCAGGAACTTTAAGAGGTTCCGTAATAACTTCCGGTTGATTATGCTCCGTCGTCACAACCGGAATTCCGTGCTTACGCGCATACGAAACTACCGATAGTCCAATCGGATCAGAAACCTGCACATGTACGACATCTGGCTTAAACTCATCCAAAGCCTTTTTGATTTCAATTGCCGGAAAAACCGAAACCTTAAAACCCTTCTTATAAAAAAGATGTGGTAATTCTACCCCAAGTAACTTCTTCTTCGGCGGCACGTCATTAATCTGGTCCGGATACACTTTACTGTCAATTGACCTTAAATACCTTACCTCAACCCCATCCTCTTTTTTAACGTAGTTCTTCCCGGTTTGAGATGGGCATAATACTAAAATCTCATGCCCACGCTTCGCTAAACCCACTGCTAAATTATGAGAAAAAACCGCCACTCCATTTATCATTGGGTAGTATACTGCTGTCGCAATCGCGATTTTCATATTTTATCTCCTAATCAGGCGCGTTAAATAACTCCGAAACACATTAAAGTTTCTTTGCTTTATCCATCTGCGGGTCACGCATTGCATTAATATCTTCATAGCTTCGTTCAACTTCAACATCCGGCGTAATTCCTTCCCCATTAATCGAACGGTCATTCGGCGTATACCATTCCGCCGTCGTTACCTTAAGGACGGTGCCTCCAGACAAATCATACAAATTCTGAACCACCCCTTTACCATAAGTCTTCTCGCCAACTATCGTCGCCTTCTCGTAATCCTGTAAAGCCCCAGCAACAATCTCTGACGCCGAAGCAGACGAACCATTCACCAGAACAATTGTCTTCATATCTTTCAAAATTGCCTTGCCAGAAGATGTCTTATCGGTTTTGTCTCCGAAATGTTTAGATTTCTGAATCAACACACTTTTTCCATCAATCCAAAGACTGAGCAAATCCTCAGCCGCCGAAACATAGCCACCCCCATTCCCACGCAAATCCAAAATCACCTTATTTACGCCTTTACTAGCAAACTCTTTTGCAAATCCTTGAACCATAGTGCCAGTATTATCATCAAAGCGTGTTAACGTAATAATCGCCGTCGAACCATCATACTCAACATACTCCGACACATTATTAATC
>JAGCAL010000036.1 GCA_017652715.1 Candidatus Saccharimonadota bacterium
GGTACTAATCAGCATGTTTTGACTTATGGAGTAAAACTAGCATTTAATACTACCGAAGGGGTTTATCAAAATACTTTTGTGGTTCGAGCGGTGACCAAATTGGAGCCGTGCGACGCTTTGAAGGTTTGTTATTTTGGTAATGGAGACGATGAGACTGGTACGATGGAAGACCAGGATGCGGCCTCAAATTCGGATATAACTTTAATTCCGTCGAATTTTTCTCGATCCGGGTATGGGTTCGCAGGTTGGGATACTGCTCCTGATGGGTCAGGAACGACTTATGGTCCAAGTGAAGCGATTACGACCGGAGATTTATCAACTGAGGGTTTGCAGCTTTTTGCAAAATGGGTTCCGTCTAGTGGAACTTTGCAGGGCTTCATTGGGTGTGATGCGATGAGTATTGGAGATATAACGGCACTTACCGATACGAGAGACGGAAATACTTATGCGGTTGCTAAGGAGGCCGACGGACAATGTTGGATGATCGAAAACTTGAGACTAGATTTATCTGATCCTGATCTTACGATCACTATAGCGAATACGCATAATCCGTCGACTGGGTTTATGGATACGATAAATAATACTCATCCGGCTTCGTCGAATAGTTTTTGCGAATCAACGAGCCCGGATGCGGCTTGCGTAGACCAGATTCTTCATAATACGAATAATATTAATCGGTCTCTCACGGCATCATATGATGCGAATGACGACAGTAGTTCTTGGTATTCTTATGGCGTTTATTATAACTGGTATACGGCAACGGCGGGATATGGGACTTATAGTTTTAGAGTGGCTGGAGTAGTCGCGGATGGCGATATTTGTCCGGCGGGATGGAGACTTCCGACGGGATATGGAGATAATGGTGATTATGCTAGACTTGATGTAGCTTTAGGTGGAACTGGTAGAAATCAGGGAAATGTGGCTGGATCAAAGAGATGGCGAAAATATCCTTTGAATTATATTTATAGCGGCGAATATAGAGGCTTAACTGAACATAATCGTGATGTTTCTGGTGGCTGGGCGACATCTAATACTCAAAACTCTCAGCGAGCGGTGAATTTCTGGCTACAAAAACAAGCTGTTAATTTGAATTCTAATACAAACTTGAAGCCGCGCGGTCAGACCGTGAGGTGTGTATCGACAAACGATTTCTCAGCGGTCGGTAATATCCACTACGATGCAAACGGTGGCAGCGGAACCGTGGCAGATGCGATAGATGTTGATTTTAGGACTACCGTGGCGGCAAATAATGGATTTACAATGGCGCATGCGGAATTTAATTATTGGAATACCGAGCCGGATGGTAGTGGGACAATTGTGCTTCCAGGAAGGTCGGTGGCATTTGCGGCGAGCGAGATGGGGGTTACGGACGGTGAGACTTTGACACTTTATGCGGTTTGGCAATCTGTCTTTAATATTGTTTATGATGGAAATGGCTCAGATGATGGGGTAATGAGTGATTCACTCCATGGTAATCTCATAAACCAAACGTATTTAAATCTAATTGCATCGAATTATTCTCGTACTGGATACGGATTTATTGGTTGGAGCTTTGATCAGAATGCCGGGAGTAAGTTTATGAATGGTGAAAGTGTAGAGATTTATGGTCCGAACGAAAGAGTGAAGTTTGATAATACCTTCTTCTCTCATGCTGATGCGGACAATAAAATACAACTTTATGCGGTTTGGATTCCGGCAGATGCGAATAAGACTATGCAGACTTTTAGCTCGAGTGATTGTAGTAGTCTTAATATTGGTGGCGTGTTGGCGCTTGAGGATGAAAGAGACAATGATGTATATGCGGTGGCGAAACTGGCGGATGGACATTGTTGGATGATTGAGAATCTTCGACTTATACCTTCGCAAGTGACCTTCGATAGTCAAAACACAAACCTTCCGACTTCGGCGTTTATAAGTGCTGCGCCTTCCTCGGCTTCTTCGAATGTGCTTTGCGGAATTGATAGTAGTAGTTGTGTTGATACGGTGGCTTATAATGCGAATAATATAGATCGTAATTTGACGCCAGTTCATAACGGCACCACAAGGACGAACATGTGGTATAGCTACGGTGTGATGTATAACTGGTATACAGCTTCAGCGGGGAATGGTGATTTCAATATGAGTGGCGGGGATGTGGTTGGTGATTTGTGTCCGGCGGGATGGAGATTGCCTATTGGAGGAGATACTGGGGAATTTGTCGATCTTAATAATGTGGTGAACCATGGGAATCTCGATTCGGATTTAAGATTAAGGATTTTCCCGAATAACTTCATTTATTCTGGTGATTATAATAGGACAAAATATGAGGGGAGAGCTTCGTATGGGCGGTATTGGAGTTCTACAGCGGCGGACATAAATAATGCCTATCGGCTTGGGATTAAGAGCGATATGGTGACGCCGGCGAATATGTATAATAAATGGGATGCATTCGCGATTAGGTGTATAGTAAAGTAAATTTATTTATGTTATAATGTTTCTGTTGCCGCGATAGCTCAGTTGGTAGAGCACGTCCATGGTAAGGACGGGGTCACGAGTTCAAGTCTCGTTCGCGGCTCCATTTTGTTTTAGCGCATCATACCAATGTGAATATAATTCTACTACCATTGGCATTCCGGTATCACTGTAATGGTCTTCTATGTATTTCAGAATTGGTTTTTCGTATTCTGGTTTTACGAATAGATAATTTCCATACCCAGTGTATAGGCCAGTCCAATTTCTATCTAGTCCTTCTATTTCGCCGAAGCCAATTCGAAGGGTTTCAAGAAACGGTATTTTATTCCGTAGTAAATCGTCGTCAATTTCGCCAAAGTGTGTATGATAAAGCTTTAGGTCTTTATCGACTATTTCAATTGCCCCAGGATCTCCCATAGCACCACCTTCTGCTATGGTGATTGCTAGAAAATCTTCAGTTTTAAGGCTCTCGAGTAGTTTATCGGTTAGTTCGATTGTTTTTGTGCTGCTTATCATTTTGGCTCCTCGAAATTCTTATCATCTTCGAAGCGAGTTTTTATGATTGGGCATTCTGGCATTTCTAGGAGTTTATCGGCGATTTTTATAATTTCTTCTGCGTGGTAAACGTTTTTGCGCCACTCTTCTGGAATTGCTTCATAGCCATAATAAGCGCCGGCGAGCTGACCGTAAATTGCACCATTGGTGTCAGTATCTCCACCGAGTCTAATTACTGCCATCATGCCGTCTTTGAAACTTCCGAAGTTAATTAAACCCCAAAGAGCAATCGCGAAAGAATCAACTATATATCCGCCTAAGTTGCAAAGTTTTTCTCCGTCTTTTTCTAAAGCTCTGTCGATTAGGGCTTTGGAATTATCAAGATAGAACTGATCGTATTCTTCGTTCATAATCCAGCGCGAACAATAGGAAACAATATGATTTTTAGGAAGTCCATGTAGGGCGCAGTAAAGTGTTGTTGCAAAAAGTGCAGTAGTTGCTTCGGCGGCGAGGGAATTATGTGTTTCGCGGCACGATAAAACTGCCATGTCGAGCGTAGGTGTAATATCTTTTAAATCAATAAATTCACCATTATCATCCCCTGGATTAACTACGAGCTTTCCTTTTTTGAATCCATCCTGTAGAGTTGGATATTCTTTATTAGGAAAGGTATTTGCAATGATGATTGGCGCTAGGCGCATAATTGCGCCATTACCAGCTGATTCTGTTGTATCATTTCCGGAAATAACTGGATAACGTTTGAAATCTTCAATGGCATGCATGGTCTGTCTACCGACATCGCAAGCTGGTTTCCCGTCATACGTACGGTATCCCTCGTTTGCCCAATTTGTGAATCTCTGCATGACGTCATATGAATCGTAACCCTTGTTTACAAGTAAACTATCGGCGATACAGAGAGCCATTTCCGTATCATCGGTCCAAACACCTTCTGGGGCACGAAGGTTTTTATGGAAATGCTCGATTTTATTGCCCATCTCTTTTATATAGGCGTCGGATGGTTCGGGTAAGAATTCAACTGGAGCGCCAAGCGCATCGCCGACCGCTAAGCCAATGAACATGCCGCGAGTTTTGTCTTTGTAATTGTTTTTTTTCATATCTTTACTCCGTTTTTGTTAGATTTTTTTGCCACAATGATCGTGATCGGGGTTTTGTTCGAGATGGTGATGGTGGTGATGGGAAAGATGTGGAAAGATAAATTCGAGACCAACTTTAATAATAATTAAAGAAATTATTAGGCTAATATAATGGTTAATGTCGATTTGCCAGATTAAGTAGACGATAGCGGAAAAAAGTACCGCGACAGAAATCCAAGTATCATTCATCGTTTCTGCTCCGGATGCAATTAGAACATTCGATTTAATAGCTTTGCCAGTAATTTTGAGGTATTTAGCAAGCATATATTTAGCAATTATAGATGCTACTAATATAATTATGGTCGGAATGGAGTAGTCGACTTCTTCGGGCGAAATGATGTTTTTTATGGATACGACGAATATCTCGATACCGATTGCAACGATGATGAGCGCAATAATAATCGTAGTAATGCGTTCTATTTTAGCTCTTTGATCTACTAGTTTTTTATGGGTCGCTAGTTTTTCGCTAGCGATAATAAGAATGCCTGATACGGAATCGGTTAGACTATGAATAGCATCTGAGGCGATGGCGAGGGAATTAGATAAAAGCCCAATGATGATATTGAAAATTGCTAATAAAAAATTTACAAGAATAAAAAGATAACCGGATTTGACAATAGTCTTACTACGTGTTTTTTCCATAGTTTTATTTTAACATATTTATTGTTATAATTATAAGGACGGAAAGGAGTGTAAAATGTTTGATTTAAGTGGTCAAGTTGCGGTAGTCTCGGGTGCTTCATCGGGGCTTGGGCAGCAAATGGCTTTAGCTTTTGCTCGGCAGGGAGCTAATTTAGTAATTTTAGCGCGACGGATTGAGAGGCTCGAGGAGTTTAAACCAAAGCTCGAGGAAGCTGGAGCTTCGAAGGTTTTGGCGATTAAATGCGACGTAACTTTGACGGAGGATATTAATAATGCCGCAGAGGAAGTTGAGAAGAAATTTGGAAGGGTTGATATTCTGTTAAACTGCGCTGGCTCATCTAAGGACAAAGGTGTACTTGAGATGACTGATGAGGAGTGGGATTTTACGATTGCGACGGATGAAACTAGCGTTTTTAAAATGACACGGGCTTTTGCGAATATTATGAAGAAAAATAAGTATGGGCGAATTATAAATATAGCCTCAATGTATGGTCTCGTGGGAAATACGGAAATTCACACTGTAGCTTATCATGCTTCTAAGGGTGCCGTAGTGAACTTTACGCGTGCTGTGGCGGCGGAACTTGCGACTTTTGGGATTACTTGTAATGCGATTTGCCCGGGGTATTTCGAAACTGAACTAACCAAAACTGTTTTAGATACGCCAAGATTTCAGGAATTTGCGAAGACACATGTACCGATGGAACGTTATGGTAAACCAGGGGAACTAGACGCGGCGGCAATCTTCTTAGCCTCGAAGGAAGCGTCGTATGTAACTGGATTAATCATGCCAGTTGATGGCGGCTATACTGCTATTTAATAAAAAAAAGGAGAAAAAATGAAGACGAAATATGATGGAACGAAAACTTTAGAAAATTTGAAGGCGGCTTTTTCTGGGGAGAGTCAGGCGCGTAATAAATATGATTACTATGCATCGAAGGCAAAGAAAGATGGCTATGAGCAGATAGCGGCGATTTTTGCAGAGACAGCTTTGAATGAGAAAGAACATGCAAAGATGTGGTATAAGGAGTTACACGGAGGCGAAGTTGAGCCGACTGAAATTAATCTCGAGGCAGCGGCGGATGGGGAGAACTATGAGTGGACCGATATGTATAAAGGGTTTGCGGAGACA
>JAGCAL010000037.1 GCA_017652715.1 Candidatus Saccharimonadota bacterium
AAATTTCTTCATAGTCGTAAATATCGCAAAAGCTACCCCGAAGAAGAATGCTCCAATATGAGAATCCGGACCGAAATAAGCGCGGTCATACAAACCATATCTGCCACCATATATCCCCATAAGAACAAAAGAAATAAAACCAATAAACAGACAAATCGAAAGAAGCCAAATTTCAGCACGTTTTACTTTTTTCTTTTCTGGAGACGAAAAATTGAAAAAACAAGACAACACTAAAAAACATATAATACAAACCTGCAGCTCGAGCGCAAGAAACCAAGTTTGATTAAACAGATTCGGAATAAGCGAATTCTCGTATGTACTCTCAGTTACAATTGAGGCTATATTAGTCGAAAACGTAACTGCAAAAAGCGAGTTTTGACGAGCATTTGTCAGAAGATCAGGATTAGCAAAATACGCAAGTGACAACGTAATAATCATGCAGAAAATCAGCGTCGGCAAAAAACGTTTCAAACGTTCACCAACGAACCTGAAAAAACTTTTCGGTTTTCCAAACTTATTACCCTCTTTAATTTTTGTGCGCAACAATTTTTGCCCAATCAAAAAACCAGAGATTACAAAGAATATTTCTACAGCCAAAAAACCGCCAGGTAAAAGTCCAGGAAAACAATGGTAAATCACTATCAAAACGATAGCAATTAATTTCAATGTATCCAACCCAACTATTCTTTTATGGTCCGCTTTAACGCCCATGTTTATATTTTACATCATTTTTTTCATTTAGCTAGACGAATTTCAGTCTTTTATTTTATTCAAAAAGGTGGTATAATAAAAACACTCGTGGGCCGGTAGCTCAGTTGGTTAGAGCACGGGCCTTTTAAGCCCGGTGTCGAGGGTTCGAACCCCTCCCGGCTCACCAGTGGGCGGTTAGCTCAGTTGGCTAGAGCGCGTCTTTGACGTAGACGAGGTCACAGGTTCGACTCCTGTATCGCCCACCAGATAAACAAAAGAAGACCCTTGGGTCTTATTTTGTTTATATGATAGCGCATACAGGAGGCGAGCCGAAGGTTCGCTCGTGGTAGGAGGTGAGCAATAATCCCAAATTTATTTGGGATTATTCGAACCGACGCCCCACGAATAGTTCGCCCTTCAGCGCGAACTAACTCCTGTATCGCCCACCAGAAATAAAACAAGCCTGAGAAGGGCTTATTTTATTATGTGGTATAATTAGACCATGAAAGTAAACACATCGCCAATCTCTGGCACACAAGAACTCTTGCCAAATAAACAGGTTGGTTTTAATAATCTAAAAAACTTAATTGATTACTCTTACCAAAGCCACGGCTTTCTAAATATCGAAACCCCCTCGATTGAAAGAACCGACATCTTACTAGCAAAGGCTGGCGGAGAAACTGAAAAACAGATTTATAAAGTCATTAAAACATCCGAAAAAGAAGAAGACGTTAATCAAGCCCTAAGATTTGACCATACTGTACCGCTAGCTCGTTACATCGTAGAGCATGAAAATGATTTAGTTTTCCCGTTTAAAGTTTCTCAAATTGGCTTAAATTTCCGTGGCGAACGCGCCCAGAAAGGTCGCTTCCGCGAATTCTATCAATGCGATATTGATGTAATTGGCCGTGACAACCTACCTATCGCCTATGATGCCGACGTAATCTCTACCCTCATTGACACATTCGAATCTTTTAAGCTTGACACTCCGGTTCTAGCTCGAATCAACAACCGCAAAATCCTAAAAGGGCTCCTGATTGCAATGGATCTCGAAGACAAAACTACCGAAATTTGCAACATCATCGATCATGCCGAAAAGGTTACTCCTGAGCAAACCAAAGCCGCACTTGAAGAGCTTAAATTATCTAAACAAGATTCCGAAAGCATCATAAACTTCATTAATTTCAACGGCCCTCGTTCCGAAATTATTACCGAACTTAATAATTTAGAAATTGATGAAAAAACATTCGCCGAAGGTGTAGCCGAACTTGACCAAGTCTTATATCTTCTAGAATCAATGGGCTTAGGTGACCAAATAATTGGTGACATGAAAATTGTTCGCGGACTCGATTATTATACAGGAACTGTTTTCGAATTCATTTTACCAGAACATAAAAATATTGGTTCAGTATGTGGTGGTGGACGCTACGAAAATCTAGCTAGCAATTTTACAAACAAAAAATTCCCGGGCGTAGGCGGCTCAATTGGCCTAACTCGCCTATTCTACGTCCTTAATGAAGAATCCCTCCTCGAAACTAATGACAACCTACTAGACTACGCTATCATTCCCGTCTCAGAACATGAGTTTGACGAGGCCTTTAGTGTCGCAAAAAAGCTACGCGCCAAAAACCATAGCGTCACGACCATACTAACCGACAAAAAACTCGCCGACAAAATGTCCTATGCCGCCAAACTCGCCAAAAACGGCATTGTTATCGGCGAAGCCGAAATTGAATCAAATATCTTACAGGTAAAAAACTTTGCCAATGGCGAAACTAGTGAACTAAATATGAGGGTCGACTCTAACCCAGAAGACTTTTGGGCCGATTAATTCTCGTCTAGGAAAGCTCCAGACTGACGCGACCAAAGCTTCCCATACGCACCGCCTTTGTTTAGTAGTTCTTGATGCGAACCCTGTTCGACGATTTTACCGTTGTCTAGAACTACAATCTCATCAAGCCCAGCAATTGTCGACAAACGATGTGCAACAACGATAGATGTTCTATTTTTCATAAGATTTTTTAACGCTCCCTGAATTAAAGCCTCAGATTCTGAATCAAGAGCAGAAGTTGCCTCATCTAAAACTAAAATCGGAGCATCCTTCAAAATTGCGCGCGCTATCGCAATTCTCTGTCTCTGCCCGCCGGATAACTTCACACCACGCTCACCCACCATAGTCTCATACCCTTCCGGTAAATCATTGATAAACTCATCCGCATTGGCAAGTTTTGCTGCTTTTATAACCTCCTCACGTGTTGCGCCTGGCCGCCCATACAAAATATTTTCATAAACAGAACGATGAAACAAAGTTGATTCCTGTGGTACATAAGCAATTGCCTCCCGTAAGCTTCTTTGTGTAACATCTCGAATATCTTGCCCGTCAATAAAAATCGCGCCCGACTCAACATCGTCAAATCTCAGTAGTAACTTCGTTAATGTCGTCTTCCCTGATCCTGAAACTCCAACTAGTCCAATACTCTTCCCGGCTGGCACTGCTAAAGTAAAATCGGAAAACAGTTTCTCTTTCTGTTCTTTGTGTCGAAAACTAATATGTTCAAAATCAATCGCCGCTTTTGAAACCTTAATCGGCTTGTCCGTCTTGTCATCGATAATATATGGCAAATCCAAAATCTTCACCATTTCCTTTGCGTCACCAAACGAACGATTAATATTACTTAATATATGATTTATTGTCCACATATTCGAAAGTAGCGAATTGGAAAGTGAATAAAGGAAAACTATTTGAGCTATGTTAAGACCAAACCATTCATGACTTAAAACAATCAAAACAATTATCATTACAAATGCGAAAATATTCACAACATTCATGGACAAATTACGCCAAAACGACACTTTTGCTACTGCAAAAGTCGCATTATACGTTCGCCTAGTAGCACGATTAAATCTAGCCTGTTCAAAATTCTCACGCGCATAAGATTTAACTGAAACTTCATTTGTAATTGAATCCGCAAGTTGCCCCGTCTGCTTATTCTCGGCATCCGCAAGTGCCACATCATAATGCGTTGTTTTATAATACGTCGTTATTGATACTATCATATAGATAATCGCATACGTTAGCAGAATTAGAGCAAACGGTAAACATACAAACGCTGATACAGTAATCGAAAAAACTACCGTGAGGAGCAATGGATAAATGTCCCAAACAAAACTTGACTTAAGTCTTATAAACGCACCCGACAATTTATTTGCCGCCGAGGTCAAAGAACCCGAAAACTTATCATTATGAAAAGTCATCGATTGATTAATTACGGTATTAAAAGCCATCTGAGATAGATATTCTCCGCACTTTGCATCCAAAGACCAATCTAGCCAATCTATAATACGAATTACGCCTAAATTATTAATGGCTGCCGGAACGACGGTTAGCAGAATCAACCCAACATAACTCGAAAGCTCAAAATTTCCACTCGACAACTCACCGACAATACCAGAAGTACCGTAAGGAACAACAACGTTGGAAACAAAAATCCAAACTGGCACAAAAAATAGTATCAATATAGTCCGTATCTTATATCGCATCAATGCCATCCAAAAATAGTGCATTGTACGCTTATACGTCTTCGAATCTATTTGTTCATTTTTAGCCATATATGTTATTATATAATATATATGGGTAAATTAGAAGATATCATAAGCTTATGCAAGCGTCGCGGTTTTATTTTTCAAGGTTCCGAAGTTTACGGCGGTATGGCTGGAACTTGGGACTATGGTCCGTTAGGCGTTACCATGAAAAGAAAAATCATGGATGAATGGTGGAAATATTTTGTCGAAAATCGTGACGACATTTACGGCATCGATGCAGCAATTATTATGAATCCGAAAACTTGGGTTGCTTCCGGTCACACTACTACTTTTGCGGATCCACTTGTCGAATGTAAAGAATGCAAATCTCGTTTTCGAGCCGATAAGATAACCGATGGTTTTACTGAGTCAATTACTACCGAAGAGTTTTTAGAAACGCATACTAAATGCCCTAACTGCGGCAAAGAAAACTGGGGACCAATTCGTAAATTTAATATGATGTTTAAGACTCATGTTGGAGCCGTTCTGCCAGAAGATGACAAAGAAAACCCCGAACTCGCAAAAAACAATATTGCTTATCTTCGTCCAGAAACTGCGCAAGGTATTTTCACGAATTATAAAAACGTCGTCGACACAATCTATCCAAACATACCTTTCGGCATCGCCCAACAAGGCAAAGCTTTTCGTAACGAAATTTCTCCTCGCGATTTTATCCTACGCGATCGCGAATGTTCACAAATGGAAGTTGAATACTTCGTAGCTCCAGACACATGGGAAAAATACTTTGAAGAAATGCGCCAAAGTCAACACGATTTTCTTGAAAACGTCATGAAATTACCAGCCGATAAAATTCATGAATTAGAAGTCCCAGCAGAAGATCGAGCGCATTACTCAAAACGCACTATTGATGTTATGTTCGACTATCCTAACGGCGAAGAAGAGTTAATGGGTCTCGCCTATCGCACTGATTTTGACCTAGCTAATATAGAACGTGAATCTGGGAAATCCATGGAATATCGAGATAAAACTACTGGCGAGACCTTCATCCCTCACGTTATCGAACCATCAATCGGCGTTGAAAGGTTATTCCTGGCGATCATCAGTAACGCCTATACCGAAGACGAAATTAACGGCGAAAAACGTATCGTTCTAAAGCTCCCGGAAAATCTCGCACCATACCGTTTCTGCGTCTCCCCGCTCCTGAAAAACAAACCCGAGTTAGTAAGTAAAGCAAGAGAAGTCTATAGAATTCTCCGCGAGAAGTACAATAACGTAACCTGGGACGACTCCGGCAACATCGGTAAACGCTATCGCAAACAAGATGAAATCGGAACCCCAAAATGCGTCGTAATCGATTTTACTACACTAGAAGACAACACGGTAACCGTACGCGAACGTGACACAACTGAGCAGACACGCGTATCTATTGAAAACCTATAGTACTTATGTTAAAATATGGCCATATAAAGGAGAAATAATAATATGGCTAAAACATCAAACAATAAAAACCTCATCATCGGCATCTGCGCTGCAGTAGTCGCGGTAATCGTTATAGTGGTTGCTATTATATTAGGTATTCGTGGCGGCGGACTCAATGATTCCTACTTTGTTTCCGACGGCGCTAAACTAGTTATCAGTCTAGACGATTCTTATAGCGAAGAAGATGAGTATTCTCCCCGAAAAATACATGAAGTATATACATACAGTGGCGAAAACATAACTGGCCAAAAAACCTACTATGTCTACGATAATCCAGAAGAAGCTAAAGCTGCTCTCGATTATTATATCGCCAATCAAATGGGTGAATATTATAAAGACATTTCCCAAGACGGAAAGTATGTTATTTTCGAAGCCAAAGAAGCTAACTATGAAGGAATGACCGTCTCAGACGTCAAACAGCA
>JAGCAL010000038.1 GCA_017652715.1 Candidatus Saccharimonadota bacterium
CACTTCCCTTGTCGTCGGCAAGGAGTCGAGATTTTTAACCTTTAATTTCTTCTCGGTTCTAGCGGTCAACTTAAGGTCGGTCACCATAGCATCTACGTTCCCCATCGCTACTACTAGCTTCGGTTCAATTTCGCGTACCGCCCGAGTCGATGAAGTACAAAGTACGTCAGCTACTAGATCATCAAGATTCTCCTCGATACCTCCGAGAATGCCAACATGAACTCCGCCAATCTCAGCATCATAAATTGTTTTACCGCTTTCAGTTGCAATACCACGAATCGCAACTTCGCCAATCTCGAACTCGCCTGGTCCGGTAATTTTACCTATTGCGAGACCAGCATCAATTATAGCCTCCGCAATATTGAATTTAATCGTCGTATTCTTTGTAGATATTGTAATTTCGTCTGGATTTTTGCTTTCAATCTCGAACATTATTTTTTCTCCTTAATTATATTATCTGGATCAATGATTTCGGAAATTTCCATTTCTAGTACTTCTGCAACAAAGCGGTCGTGCACGCTCTTACGATAGGTGAAATCGTCTGGCGACATAATGACATAATTTATCGGTTTACCGAGTTTCTTCTCTATCATCTCAGCCCAGCGAGTCAATTTCTT
Source organism: Candidatus Saccharimonadota bacterium (assembly GCA_017652715.1). Classification (GTDB taxonomy): domain Bacteria; phylum Patescibacteriota; class Saccharimonadia; order Saccharimonadales; family Saccharimonadaceae; genus Nanosyncoccus. The sequence continues at coordinate 618 of JAGCAL010000038.1, forward strand.
AGTCTTATCGTTACCGATAACCAGAAGGTCGACTCCTTCTTGGCCGGGCAGACGATTAGTCACGATTATTCCCTTTAGATAGTTTTTAATTGGGCGACAATAATCATCCCAAGTATTTTCTTTAATATCTTTTTCGCGAGTTGTATCAATTTTTTTCGAGAAAATATCAATTAGCGGTCGATAAAATGGATGTTTGCCGTTCGCTGAATAATAAACTTTATTGTCAAAAGTCTCGTTTTTAATAATACCTATACTTTCAAGATTTAATAATTCCCTACGAACCGAGTTAATCTGTTCATCAATTACCCTAGTCATTTCTCGTACATAAAAACTTTTTTCTGGATTCGCGAAGAATAAATTGAGTAATTTAGCTCGAGTTTTCGAACCAAATAATTTTTCCGTAGGAGTATTATTTTCTTTACTCATCTTGCATATATTTTAGCACATACGGATAGACATTTTCAAGTTCTAGCCACTTGATATTTTTATTGCGTTTAAACCAGGTCATTTGGCGTTTCGCTAAATGCCAATCCTCATAGAAGCATGCTCGCTTCGCTTCGTCTAGCGTTAGTTCTCCGTTTAAGTATCGCCAAGCATACTCATATATATCGCTTTTCATAGCTTGAGAACCCCAACCATATTTTTTGACTAAAGCTTTTGTCTCGTTGTATAAATTTTTTGTAAACATTTGGTCAATACGCTGTTCTAATCTTTTGCGCAATTTTTCCGTCTCCCACCTGATTCCGACTATTAAATAATTGCCTTTTACCTCTGTTCTGTCTGAACAACTTTTTTGTTCAAAGTCGCCAATCTTCTCGCCGGTAGGGCCTTTAAAATGATAGTCGTAAATGAGCGCATCAATGTATAAGCCAGTCCCGCCAACAATCATCGGAACTTTGCCACGTGCCCGAATCTCGGCTATTTTCTCCTCGGCATACTGTTTCCAATCCGCTGCCGTAAAGCGTTCGCCTGGCTCTACTAAGTCTAGCCCCCAATGCGGTACGCCATCCATTTCTTCTATAGTCGGCTTCGCGGTACCGATATCCATTCCCTTATAGATAGCACGCGAATCCGCCGAGATAATCTCGCCGTCAATTGCTTTCGCGATTTTGATTGAAACACCGGTTTTGCCGGAACCTGTGGGGCCTAAAATTACAACTACGGGAGTATTTTTTGTTCGCGGTTCGCTGGTGCGCCGGGCAAAACCCTCGTCAGTCAATCGGGACTGCGCCGGAATTACAGTTCCGTACTCGTCTCGACTGCCCTCCTCAGATTTTGCTCGGGCTGGCGAAATGCTCACAAAAAACTACTCCCGTTATTGCTATATACTTCTCAGGTATTCGGCGAGGTCGGTGAGTTTAACCTTTTCCTCTTTGTCACGTAATCTGACGGAAACCATTTCGTCGGCGGCGTCTTTTGGCCCGATGATGAGGACGGCCGGGATTTTGAGGTCGCTGGCGCGCCTAATTTTCTTACCTAATGAGTCGGCAGAGTCGTCGATTGAATACCTAATCTTATTGTGCTTAAGAACATCGTTTAATTCAATACCATCAAGTAACTTAGTGATTTTAGAAACGTAGTTCCCTACCTTGTCGTTAACAGTCAAAATGCGCACATTTTCTGGAGCGCACCACATTGGCAACCAGCCAGCTGTATGTTCAAGATATACGCTCATAAATCTTTCGATCGAACCGACTAAAGCGCAGTGAATCATAACTGGCCTCTTCTTTGTGCCGTCCTCGGCTGTATATTCGAGTTTAAATCTCTCTGGCAAAGCATAGTCTAGCTGGACGGTAGCTAATTGCCATTCTCGTCCTAGGGCATCTACCGCCATAAAGTCCATCTTTGGCCCATACATTGCAGCCTCGCCTTCGCCGATGAAATAGTCCATCTTGAATTTGTCGGCCATCTTCTTAATCGAAGTCTCCGCTTTCTGCCACATCTCGCGGGTCCCGATATAACCGTCTTTGTCGTCACGGAAAGATAGTCTCAGTCTTAATTTCATATCAATCTTGGCATATAAATCTTTAGCAGACTCGATTAATTCGCCGAAAATATCACCAACTTGGTCTTCGGTACAGAATACATGCGAATCATCCTGAGTAATGGCACGTACTCGCGATAAGCCGCCGAGTTCCCCTTTTCTCTCGTCACGATATACCATAGTAGTTTCAAGGTATTTGATTGGTAAATCTTTATAGGAACGCGGAAGGCTGGCAAAAATTTGCGAATGATGTGGACAAGAAACTGGCTTCAAGGCTAAGTGGTCGCCAGATTCTTGGGAAACAAACTGCAACATTTCTGGGAACTTCTCGTAATGTCCCGAGGTTTTATAGAGTTCGATGTTAGCGATATGGGAAATACAGACTTTTTGGTATCCTCTATCTATACGATAACTTTGAGCAAAATCATTAAGTAGGTCGCGCAAAATTGTACCACGCGGCGTAAAGAGCGGTAAACCTGATCCGACTAGGGGCGAGAAGCAGAACAAATCTAACTGTTGCCCAATTTTACGATGGTCTCTTGCTTTTGCTTCTTCTTGTTGTTTCTGGTAAGCGTTAAGTTCTTCTTCGGTATCAAAGGCTAAACCATAAAGCCTGGTTAGCATTTCTCTCTTCTCATCGCCGCGCCAGTAGGCTCCGGCGATGTGATCTAGTTTGAACGCGCCAAGATTTTTAGCATCGTTAGCGTGTGGGCCTTTGCAAAGATCCGTAAACTTATCACCTAAATCATAAAACGTTACTTCTTCGTCTTTTGGTAATTCCTTAATTAGCTCAGCTTTATACTGTTGTTTATTATCCTTGGCCCATTTTAGAGCCTCGGTATGCGAGACGACGCGTTTTGCCATAGTGAATCCACGCTTAATTATCTCGCGCATTTTCTTTTCAATTTTCGCTAAATCCGTATCTGTAACTTTTGTCTTACCAAAATCAAAATCATAATAAAACCCGTTGTCGATTGCTGGGCCAATGCCAAACTTAACGTTCGGGTAAAGTTCTTGTACTGCCGCTGCCATAACGTGACTCAATGTATGGCGATTTTTTTCTAGATCGTTCATTTTATTTCCCATTTATTATAACTACATATTATTATATCATATTGATTCATCTTGGCGACGTAAGTATTTAATAAGTTAGTTCGTCTTCTTCCCTAGTCCTCCGCGAATGTTCAGAATTTTGCAGGTTTTTCTAATCGTATTGTCAAAATCATCATAAATTCTTAGATTTCTGCCGTAAAGTTTTTTCAGATTAGGTTCAATATCGTAGAATTGCGAGCAAGCTAGAATGATCTCCTCCGGCTCTATATTTTCCTTTAAGGAAAAACTTCTTAGCGTCTCTTTAATTTCTTGCTCCGTCAAGATTCCGTCATCAATTTTTTCTGGCCAAGCGTCTAAGGCTAGAGTCTTAGTTTTGCGTCTAAGTCCGAGAATAAAATTATGATAACCGAGGGTTTTCGTGACGGCCTTAGTAGTAAGAATTAGGATGTCTCGCTTTATAAAGGTGCTTGGACGTTCAAGGCTTAGCCCTAAAAAGCGTTGGTTTTTATATTTCTTTTCGAAATATTTTAAGCTTGTAATAGTGAGTAAGTAATTCGCAAAAATAATCAAATCAACCCGGCCGAGATATGGGCGCAGAGCAGCCTCGGCAATTTTTCTAGCCTTTTTTGGGCTAGTTAATAGGTCATTAGCATTACGCCAATCAATTATTCTTATAACTTCTAGAACCGGCAGCTCTTCCTTGATCCGGTCGGCTAAAAATTCTCCCCCATACCCACCATCAAAAACCGCGACTTTTAACATTCACATCCTTTCTCCTCCGACCAGGAAATTCTAACACAGACGAACGATATCGTGGTCTTCAAAATTAAAAGAAGTGGGACATGTGTCCCACTAAATCAAATTTTAAGAAGCTTATGTTTTTATTATTGTTAACGTTCAAGTATAATGATAGAAAATGGAGGTAAAATGAATAAGTTTTGGCAGTATATTAATTTGATTCGCTTGTCCGCTGGGGCGAGTCTGTTGATCGGTCTAGGAAACTATGTCCTACTAAAAATCGGCGAACCGATTGGCCCCTTTTTATTCGCCTTTGGGCTACTAGGCGTTTGTGTAATGGGCCTTAACCTTTTTACTGGTAAATGTGGTTACTTAATTCAAGACAAAATAAAAATTATTGACCTACTTTTAATTCTTATTGCGAACTTAATTTTCGGCTACGCGATTGGGGTGATTTTCAGCTTGCTTGACGAAACGATTGTTGCGAATGCAACAGCTAAAGTCGCAACCTGGGATTATTCGTGGACGTTCTTCTTAAAGGCTGCCGCGTGTGGCGCCATCATGTATCTAGCGGTTGAGCTATACCGACGCGGAACTGTGCTCGGAATTTTAGCAGGCGTGCCATTATTTATATTTTGCGGTTTTCAACATTCAATCGCTAATATTATTACACTAGGCGTAGCAACAAGTTTCAGTTGGACAATTATTTTAGCAATACTGGGTAATTTTGTAGGGTCGATGGTAGCTTGGCTAGTTGCTGGCAATTTATGCTCGGACGATTTAAAATCCTCGCGACGAACCGCCACCTCCGGACGAACCGCCGCCGCCCGAAAAACCTCCGCCACCCGACGAGCCGCCAGAGGAACTTCCGAAAATTCTGCCAATTGAACTGCTTCTTGAGCCAGGCGATGAATGTTTGCCTGACGACCGAGAGAGCAGTAATATAATAATGATATAAATGATAATTATAATAACTACGGGTATATCCGAATCTTCTTCTGCTACTGATTCTGGCTCCATATCGCTATCGTAATTATATTCTTTGGCGACTTCGTTAAAGAATGCTTTATAGCCGTTAGTTATCCCCTCATCCCATTTGTTCTCTTTTAGATATGGAATGATATATTCATCTTGCATACGGCCAGTTTTACCATCTGGCAGAGCGCCTTCTAGACCATAGCCAACTTCAACGCGAAATTTCCGCTCCTCTAACGCTAGAAGTAATAATAGTCCATTATTTTTCTCTTTATCGCCGATGCCGTAGCTTCTAAAAAGTTCAGTAGCGTAACTCTCTAAATCTTTCCCTTCTAGGTTTGGTACAGTTACTACGACAATTTGAGCTTTAGTGGCTTCGTCTAATTTTTTGCTGTTTTCAAAAATATAGTTTTCAGTTGTGTCGCTCAAAATATTAGCGGCATCATTAATGTAGAATAACTCAGTCGGCTCCGGTATACCGAAACATACCGGAGCGAAGATGAATGCGGAAATAATACTACTCAGTAGTAGTTTCGGTAGTAGTCGTGTTGAACTCAACCTTCGGAACTTCATTCGCGCCTTCCTCAGCCTTAAAGTATTCCCGTTCAGAAAAGCCAAACATACCAGCTAGTAGCGAATTTGGAAATCTCTTAATCAAAGTATTAAATTCTTTTACGATATCATTATAATCTTTTCTAGCAGTAGCGACGCGATTTTCAGTACCAGCCAACTCATCCATCAAGGTGTTAAAGTTTTCGTTAGCCTTAAGATCTGGATAGTTTTCAGCAATCGCTAAGAGGTTGTTTAAGGCGCCGGTAAGTTGTGTATCGGCTTGGCCTTTTTCTTCTACGGAAGAAGCATTGACGAGTTTAGTACGAGCGTCAGTCACCTTAGCAATAGCTTCCTGTTCGTGGGCCATATAGCCTTGTACTGAGCTGACGAGATTAGGAATTAAATCAGCACGACGTTGTAATTGGGTATCGATATCAGAAAAAGTTGCATCAACCTTTTCGCTCATTGTCACCATGCTGTTATATTTTGAAATTAAAAGACCCGCTATTAACAAAATAACGGCACCGATAATAATAAATATGCTTGATTTTTTCATTTTGCCTCCATTATTAATTATACAGTAGGTTTATTTAGTCGAAGACCGTCAAGAGCGCGGCAATGAACTAATATTCCCTGTTTATAAGTATACCATGGAAACGTATATTTTTGAGATAAACTATGTTGAGCTTAAGATATGCTTGAGTTGATGACATTGGGCCAAATTGTCTTTTCCCTGTAAATATGGTAAGATAGTTATGATAGTTATTGGTGTGCTATGGAACTTTTAAAGGAGAGTGATAGAGACATGATTACGTATGATCCGTTGTTACTGTAGGAAAGTTTTATTATTAAAGGAGGGTGAATTGTTTTGCAGGAACTTACCACACAAATCGGATCAGTAAAACTTGATACGCCGCTTCTTTTGGCGGCTGGTCACATTACCGAAACCCCAGAGTTTTTTCTTGATGCGAGCAAGCTCGCCTGCGCGGGTATGGTAACATGTTCACTAAGAGAATCTTTGCCGGCTGACAGAAGAAACGCGTCGCCGCGTTATGCTATCTTTGATAGCGGTCATAGTATGCTAAATTGCGAATGGGGGAGTTCTATTCCCTGGTCGTATTGGCGAGATTATGGAGTCGGTGTAGTCAAAAGTGCCGGCGGAGCCATCATTGTATCTCTTTCCGGAAGAGATATTAATAGTTGCGCTAAGCTGATTCGCGAGTTCGACAAAGTCGGAGTGGACGCCTACGAAATCAATATTTCCTGCGCCCATTCTGGGGCGATTTATGGTGATTTAAGTATTGACTTTCCTCATGTGCAAAAACTTATGATGAAAATACGAAGGATGACAAAAACACCACTTTGGGTGAAATTGTCGTATTCGTCGCTTTTGTTGGATATGGCGAAGTTTGTTGAAAAGCATGGGGCTGATGCGATTGTTTGCACCAACGGCATTGGACCCGGTATGTTCATCGACATAAAAACCGCGACGCCGAGATTAGGGATTATGGGTGGAGCTGGTAGTGTGACTGGCAGAGTTATCTTTCCGATTGCGCTGAATTGCGTTTACCAGCTGGCCAAAACGGTAGATATTCCGATTATCGGATGCGGTGGCATCACGAGTGCCAATGAGGCAATCCAGATGTTGATGGCAGGAGCAAAGGCTGTGGAACTATACACTGAGCCCGCTTTGCATGGGGCGGAGATTTTTACCGAAATTGCAGCAGGAATTAGAAATTACCTGTCGAATGA
>JAGCAL010000039.1 GCA_017652715.1 Candidatus Saccharimonadota bacterium
AGGCTACGAACCCATCTTGATGGCCGCCCGTCGCTTCGTCGAATACCACCCGCATTACCAAGAAATCAAAGATTACTACGGCGATGAAAGCCTCCGCAAAATGACCGACGAATTTGCCACTATTATGTTATTCCTAACTCTTTCCGAACTAATCAAAAATGGCTACGATATTATTTTAGACGTCACCTTGCTTGCGCCAGAAATGGAAGCTATCCTATTAAAACTCTTAAAAGCGGGAAATTACGAAATGCTAATCTTGATGATTGCTGTTTCTCCCACCATCACCGAAAAGTATCTCGAAGGCCGTGCCTGGCGTCACACTAGAGAAACCGAACTGGAGTTTATCCGCGCCACATCCGAAGCTCTTAAATTCTATGCCGAAAACGCCCCAGATTTCCGCATCATTCTCTGGAGCGTTTATGATAAACCTCCCATCTACGACGGCCCCATCAAAAACTGCCTAAAAATCTTTGAGGATTATTCTTCGCGAGATGCATTACCGAAAAAAGACGACGACGCCCGTCGCGAAGCCAAAATAAAATATCTTTCAGAATCAAATATATAAAATTCTGAAACATATAAAATTTCCCATATAAAAATTACAACTAGCACGGGTTTTGGAGGAAACTGAAATTTTCGACAAAATCCGCCTGCCGTTGTAATTTTTATCTTGGTGAAATTTTATCGTTGAAGAATTTATATACTTGATTCTGTTATAGCTGGTTTAAGTTGATTTCTGGGAAATTCGTCCGAATGTGCTCCGCATAGCCATTATCAATATCTTGCCACGCTTTTTTCATTCGGCTAATTTCTTTTGTATCATCAAATTGGCTAAGAAATGCCTCCTCAAATTCTTTTGGCGCTGGTCTCGACACTATCCTTGCCACATCCATATTGGGATTCCCAGTCCCCGCAAAACAAAAATCAATCACACCCACAACTTTGTCATTTTCGTCTAGCAGTATATTCCCAAGGTTCAAGTCTCCATGCACCAAGAAAGAACCCTCAGTTTTCTTAATATATTTATGGTCCGCATCAATATGTTTATCATAATGCTCATAATCCAATTCGTGCAAAAAATCCGACAAAGGATACTTTACTTCTTCCGGCGCCTTCGATAAATCAATACCAGATAATTCTTTGATAAACTTCGCCACATCATACGCTACGCCAGTAATCGCCGTATGCGATAGATGATAAATCCTATCTCCCAGAGTATATCCTTCAATTTTTTTATGCACCGAAAACGGCCGCCCCTTAGCATCATAATATAATTTCATCTGTGGCGTATAATATGTAGTCTTACCCTCAACAAAATTACACACCTTAGCGTCTTTCACGATCATCTTCGACCAAAACGGATTCCTCGGGAATCGGAAAAAGAAAGCACCCTTATCGGTCGTCACCTCAATCACGATATTTGTCCACCCAGTCAGAATATGTTCAGTCTTAAGGACAATCTTATCTTCCATAGTCTCACAGATAATTTCATTCAGCGGATCGGACGGAGTAAAAAAATTATTCATACACTTATTATATCACATCGGCGGGTGACGGGTCTGGAGGGGGCCCCAAAAATTGCCGTGGGTTTGCGGGGAGGAGAAGACCCGGCAGGACCCGCCGAGAATATGTTATAATTATTCCATGGACAATGTTAAAATCATCGCTATCGTCGGAATGTCAGGTTCCGGCAAGTCCGTCGCTGTAGATTATCTCACCAACCAAGGTTACCCCAAAGTCTACTTCGGCGGCATGATTTACAAAGAAATGGAAAAACGCGGCATAAAACGCACCGAAGATGGCGAATCTGAGAAAAAGTTCCGCGAAGAAATCCGCGAAAAAGAGGGCAAGGACTGGGTGGTTCGTCAAGTCATAGAAGAAACCAAAGATTTGATTCAAGCCGGCCAAAAACGCATCGTTCTAGACGGCGTCTATTCCTGGACCGAATACAAGATTTTAAAGCACGAATTTCCCACCAACCTCACTTTTATCGCTGTTGTAGTAGACAGGCATTTGAGATACGAACGCGTTGCCAAACGTCCTGGCCGTGCTTTTGATGGCAAAGCCATCCGCGAGCGCGATCGCAGCGAAATTGAGAATCTCGAAAAAGGTGGCCCTATCGCAGCTGCAGACTATTATATCTTGAACAATGGCACAATCGAAGAAATGCAAGATAATCTAAAAATCATACTAAAGGAGATTGAGTTTTGACTGATATTGCGAATTTATCAAATGTCGCCTACAAAAAAGGGAACTGGATGCGCTACACCCTTTGGGCTTTGGCGGGCATCTGCATCGGTTTTTTAATCTATACTTTTATCAATACCATGAACGCCAACGTTTCTGCTAGCGTTCCAGAAGGGTATCGGTTTTCCGTGACCGATAATTATACTGAGGGCAGTAACATTCGCACTAATTATTACGTTTATGATGATCATATTTTGGTAGAAGACGAAAGTATCGCGGATAATACTGTCAATCGTTCCATGATGATTTACGACGACATCAATACTACTACACTCAAATACGACGAGGAAACCATAGAACTCTGCGAACTGGGCGCTTGCAGCGAAAAACCGCGTATCCTCGCTACCATTAAAGCATTAATTTCGCGCAAAATCGGCCGCGAGTATATAGGATTATAAAATGAAACGACTAGTCTTGATTGACGGTAAATCAGTCTTTTACCGAGGTTATTATGCTATGGGCGCCCTCAGTTTATCCGATGGCACACCCACGGGTGGCGTTTATGGCTTTGCTGCCATCGCCATGGAAATCGTCAAGAAATTAAATCCTACCAAAATCGTAGTTGCCTGGGATTCCAAAACCTCAACCTCCAAACGCCGCGCTCTCTTCCCAGAATACAAAGCTGGTCGTATCAAACCTGGTGAAGATTTTTATACTCAAATTCCTTTGCTTGAGGAATTGGTTAAGGATTTGGGCTGGAATTTTGTCGAAATCCCAGATTACGAAGCCGACGATATTATTGGTACTCTGAGTAGGCAAGCTGACGAAGCAGGCGACTGGGAGACATTTATCATTTCGTCCGATCTCGATATGCTTCAAATTGTTGATTCAAACACTCACATGCTCCGTATTCTAAAAGGGTTTACTAATATTGAACAAATCGATATCGCCGAAATCGAGCAAAAATA
>JAGCAL010000040.1 GCA_017652715.1 Candidatus Saccharimonadota bacterium
CTCATCAACTAAAACACAGTGCACATCTTTATAATTTTGAGATATTTCTTTAAGTAAGTCCGTTTTTTTATCGAAGCAAAAATTTGTCTCGCGTTCTGGTCCAATGCGCGTAAGTAGCTTCGTGCCGTTTTTAGTATCAGTTTTTGGTTTTATAACACAAACCTTGTGGCCGCGCTCCTCATAATTAAAAGCGACTTGGAGAAGTTGCATTGTTTTTCCGCACCCCATTGCTCCATATCTAAAGTATAGTTTTGCCATATATATTGTATTTTAGCATATTCTGACGGGTCCTGCTGCGTATTATCCCCCAAAATTTTGCTTTCGGCAAACATTTTGAGGGTCCCCCTATACGCGTCACCCGTCATGTTATACTATATATTATATATGCACGAAAGCTGGAAACCATTTTTAAAAAGCGAATTTGATAAGCCGTATTTTAAAGAGTTAGCTAACTTTTTACATTCCGAATATGAAACGAAAACCATTTTTCCGCGGAAAGAATTAGTTTTTAGGGCTTTCGCTACTGATTTAAACGAAGTTAAAGTTGTAATTTTAGGCCAAGACCCATACCATACGCCCGGAGCGGCGGAAGGGCTGGCTTTTAGCGTCCCGAATTCTCAGCCGATTCCGCCTTCGCTTATTAATATATATAAAGAAATTGATAGTGATATCGGGAGCCATGCTAATCCACGCGGAAGTTTGGTTAATTGGCAAAAGCAAGGTGTTTTGCTTTTAAACACAGTTTTAACCGTTGAGGCACATAAACCGAAGTCACACGCCGGAAAAGGATGGGAAGTTTTTACGACGGCGACAATCGAATATTTGAACAAAACTAGGCCTCATTTAGTTTTTATTCTGTGGGGGCGAGACGCGAGAAATAAGAAATCTTTAATCGATACCTCTAAACATCTTATACTCGAATCGGCACACCCATCACCACTTTCGGCATACGCTGGTTTTTTCGGCAGTAAACCATTTTCAAAATGCAACCTCTTCCTAAAGGAACATGGTTTAGATGAAATTGTATGGTAATTCTAGACGGCCTTAGAAGGTTTGATCCACTTCGCGAGACGGGCGTATTCGGGGGAATCTTTTTCGTAGGAGTCGAGAATGTCCTCTATATAAGTTTTACCGTTCGAGAGGTTAAGAGTTTCGACGTGAGGTACCGAAGCGAGAAGGCGGACAACGGCTTCGTCGGTCTCAACGTTAGTCATTGACTTATTTGGATCGGTCGAATGCGAAGTGACCCGTAATTGTTCATAAACGAAACGCGAGATGCCGGCTTGGAGACAGTATTTTAAACAGTTTTCGCAAGTCGCCATATAGTTATAAATCGTACAGTCAGTTAAATCCTGATGGGAAAATAGTACGGCGTTCATTTCTGAATGAATGGAAAAATAGTACTTCATTGGACGTTCAGAAAGCGTCATTTTCGATTCGTCGGCACCCTGGACCATACCATTATAACCCGTCGAAACGACGCGTTTATTTTTATCAACAATTACGCAGCCATTTTTCGAGGACGGATCCTTACTTTTTAGCGCAACCGTATCAGCGATTTTCATGAAATATTCATCCCACTCGCGTTGCTTTTGATTCATTATCTCCTCCTATTTTCCCTATTATAACATGATAATTTCAATGAGGGGTTGAAATTTTTCGAGCGTTATGACTATAATCTCGCATCATTAAAAAAGGAGTAAAATGCGAGGTAAAATAAAATATTTAATAATAGCTTTTGCGCTGGTTTTAGCAGCTCTTACGCCGTCCAAAAAAGCAGAAGCGTTAATTTGTCCAGCGCTACATATAATTTTTGCGCGTGGGTCGGGCGGAGAAATTAATACCGATCAGAACTATTTGGCATATAAAGCGACGATTGAAGAGAAGTTAAAAACTACAAAACTAAATTATAAGTTTACCGATTTAGATTATCCGGCAGTCGGAGTAGGAATAGATAATTTAGGAGTAACTATGGGGGCATATTTCGGGGCGGGCGAAGCATATGAGTTTGGCGAAAGTGTGAATACTGGGGTTCAAAATTTGACCAATTTAGTGAATAATCAATGCCCAAATACGAAATACGTAATTGGTGGATATTCGCAGGGCGCAATGGTCATTTCTAAGGCGCTCAGGGTTTTAAATATTGATAAAGTAATCTACGCCGCGACTTTCGGTGATCCGAAAATTTATCTTCCGGAGGGGGAAGGACTAATTCCAGCGGCGTGTCGAGGGAAAAATCTGTCGGATTATCGGATGTATGTACCGGATTGTCGGGCATATTTAGGGCTTTTAGGAGCATACATACCATACCGCCCGGAAAGTTGGATCGGAAAGGTCGGAACCTGGTGTAATAAAAGAGATATTTTCTGTAGCTCAAAAGCTAGCATCAGTGATCATATAGCATATGTTTCGGAAAACCTCTACGAAGACGCTTCGCGAGTTATATTCGATAAGATTATGAAGTGTTTTGGGCTGGAGAATCATATTTCTTCACCACACGATACGGCTATTCTAATTGATTCGACTGGTTCGATGGGGGATCTGATTGATAAATATAAAGACGAGGCGTTACGTCTCGCGAAGGAAACTCTTGCGGCGGGTGGCCGAGTCGCGCTTTACGACTATCGTGATTTAAGCGATCCGTACGCTCCAAAGAAACATTGCGATTTCGAAAACTGCACCCTAGAAATTATTCAAGATGAGCTTAATAAAATTCAAGTTGACGGAGGGGGAGACAATTTAGAATCCCTACTCTCCGCGTCTTTTCATGTTATGAAAGAGTTAAACTGGAAGCTTGGGTCGACAAAGTCCTTAGTTGTTTTAACGGATGATGGATTTTTAATGCCAGATAGGGATGGGATGACGATAGATGATGTAATAAAACTAAGTAAAGAAATCGATCCGGTCAATTTTTATATTATAACTAAGCCGGCTCACGAGGGGGATTATACAGAACTCGCCGAGGCGACTGACGGGAAAGTTGTTACCGATCTTAATGAATTAAGTCTTTTGACCGATTATATTTTAGAGCGTTATGATAGTTTGCCGAAAGTCGAGGAGACGGTCGATATAATGGCTTTACCGGAAATCTCTATTACCGGTACAGAGTGGTTATCAGATACGGAAGTAAAAATTGGCTTTAAAAATAGCGGTTCGCAGGCTCTCGTGATTTTAAACGACAAAATTCTTGGGACGACAAGCGGGACAAGTGTCACGATAGGTGGATTAGATCATGGTGTGGAAAATATCATAACTTTAGTACCCATTAATGATGACTCGAGGGGCAATGGGGTCAATATTACTCTAGAAAGTCAAGGTAATATAAATATCTCGGTTCCTAAAGCGCCGGATACTGGACGATTATAGATCATCCTTCGATTGTGGTGAATTATGCAACAATATCTCGATTAGCGGTAACTGGTTGTTTTTATTTGCAAAATATAGTAAAATATGTCGTATGGCTTTAAATAAAGATATGATTAGAAATGTGGCGATTATTGCGCACGTTGACCACGGGAAAACGACGCTTGTTGATGGGCTTTTAAAGCAGTCGCACACTTTTCGTGATAATCAAGCCGAAATGCAACAAACTTTGATTATGGATTCCGGAGATCAGGAACACGAACGGGGAATTACGATTACCGCTAAACAAACTTGTGTTTATTATAATGGTTATAAGATTAATATCATCGACACGCCCGGCCACGCGGATTTCTCGGGCGAAGTCGAGCGAACGCTAAATATGGCGGACGGAGTACTTCTTATTGTTGATGCCCAGGAAGGGCCGATGCCGCAGACGAAATTCGTCCTACAAAAGGCTTTAGAGCTTAACTTAAAACCGGTTGTTATTATCAATAAAATCGACAAGCCGGCAGCAAGGATAGACGAAGTTCTCGGCGAGGTCGAAAGCCTGTTCTTAGAGCTTGCGACCGACGAATCGCAATTATTCTACCCAGTATATTACGCAATAGCGCGCGACGGACGCGCGGGTAAAACTCCCGAACTCGACGATGATTTGCATGTGATTTTCGATGCGATTATTAACGATATTCCGGCGCCATCGGTAGATTCCGATTCCGAATCGGCCCAACTTCTCGTAGCGGCACTTGCGGCGGATAATTATCTCGGCAAGTACTGTATCGGTAAAATCTTTAGAGGGAAATTAAAGAAAGGGCAGAGCGTAAAAATCCTACATCCGGCTTCCAATCTATCCTCTTCGGATAAATCAGAACAGTCCCTAGAAAGCGTATCGATGAAAGCTGGAAAGATTGATCAGATGTTTTCTTATCGTGGACTTTCGAAAGAAGAGATAACTGAAGCAATTGCCGGAGACATCGTTGCACTGACTGGCGTTAATGAGGCGAATATTGGCGATACAATTGCGACCGGCGATAATCCTGAGCCTTTGCCGGGGATTGAGCTCGAAGCGCCAACGCTATCTATTTATATTGGTCCGAATACTTCGCCACTAAAAGGTCGCGAAGGTGAGTTTACGACTTCGCGCCAGATTGCTGAGAGATTAGAGAAAGAGCTCGAGACCAATATTGCGTTGAAGCTCCAGCCGGATGGACTTGGTTATAAGGTATCTGGACGCGGGGAATTACATTTGTCCGTACTGATTGAAACCATGCGACGCGAAGGATACGAGCTCGAGGCGGGGCGACCAGAAGTAGTTTACCAGGAAATCGACGGTGTGAAATGCGAGCCGATTGAGGATTTGACGATTGAAGTTGCGCCTGAATTTGTTGGGGCCGTAAGTCAAGAACTTGGAATTCGTCGTGCCGAGCTAAAAACCCAAGAAATCACGAGCTCGAACACTACTCGCTTCGTTTATAAAATTTCAACGGCGGCCCTAATCGGACTCAGAAATAATCTTTTAACCGAAACAAAGGGTACGGTTATTATGTCCAGTATCCCGTCGGGTTATCGTAAAATAGAGGAAAAATATAAGCCCGAGAGGAATGGCGCCTTAATCGCATTCGAAGATGGTACGGCTACCGCTTACGCACTAGATGCGGCCCAGGCACGCGGAGTTTTATTTATCCCTCCCGGAGCAGCTGTTTACCATGGCATGATTGTTGGGTTATCAAACAAAAAAGAAGATATTGATATTAATATTTGTCGCGAAAAGCAGCTAACTAATATGCGTACTCATGCATCAGACGGCGCAATTCAGCTTACCCCATATACGCAATTATCTCTCGAGCAGTGCTTAGACTTCCTACTAGACGATGAATTACTTGAAGTAACGCCAAAATCTCTCCGACTTCGCAAGCGTCAGCTCGACCCAATTAAGCGGAAGAGAGAGAATCGTGGATAAACGATATAATTCTACCGAGATTTACCTTATCGATACGCACTGTCATTTGCATGATAGAGATTTTTTTAAGGCCGCCCAGGCGGAAGAAATGATAAAACGAGCAAATGAGAGAAACGTCCGAAAAATCATCTGTATCGGGACTTCACACGAGGACTCGTTAGCGGCGCGAGATTTCGCAAATGCACATGATAACGTTTACTGGACCTACGGTATTCACCCGAGCGAGGTAAAACAAAAGACAGAAACTTATGATTTTCAAGACAAACCTATTGCTATCGGCGAAGTAGGGCTAGATTATCATTCTGAAGGTTATAACCGTGAGGCACAAATTAAGCTATTTGAGCAGATGTTACAGCTCGCTTCTGATAATAATCTACCTGTCAGTTTCCATGTTAGAGAGGCATTTCCTGACTTTTTTGCGGTCATGGCGAATTTTCCAAAAATCCGCGGAGTAGTCCATTCTTTCTCTGATAATAAAAAGAATCTTAAGCGGATTTTAAACGAAACCAATTTTTATATCGGGGTAAACGGTATGGCGACGTATTCTACTTTACCTACTCCGCCACTTGAGCGAATTTTACTAGAAACTGACGCCCCCTTCTTGACACCAGTCCCATTTCGTGGTATAATTAATGAACCGGCCTATGTCAGGGCAGTAGCCGAATGGCTAAGCCCAAAACTCGGTCAAGGTTTAGAGATTATAGAGAGGGAGACGACGAAAAATGCTAAAAAATTATTCGGATTCTAAGGTCCCATCATTTAGAAAAAGTAGTTCTTATAACTATAGCGCGAAGGTGACTAGCGATAGTTTTCGCACTTATCAAGAACTGACAAAAATTGCGGAGGAGATTGAGAAATGTCGACGCCAAAATTCTTAGAAGGACTACTTAAGACTAAGGTTTATTCTAATAAGCCGAGTTATGAGGATTTGATCAACGCAGAGTCGGCTCTCGGGCGGACGATTTTTGGTCCGGTTCCGGCTGGACACCAGAGAGAATTCTTTCTCTTGAAGGATAACGCCTGGTTATGGTATGAAGGTTATCTCGACAACTCCGGCAAACAACAGAGCCTTGTAGTCCGCTACGAGGTAAGGCCAACTGGCGTATATAAGAGTGTGTCGGGTGGAGGATACGAGAAGATTATCGGGCGAGAGCTAGATAACTTCAAGAATGCCGCATATTCTTACCTTAAGCTTGTCAAAACAAAGCTCTATTGCTAAAATAGAGATATGGACAAGAAGAAAATCATTTCGCTTATAGTTTTAGTTATTGGTATTATCGCGTTAGTTACTGGCGTGATTTTTTTGGTTTTAAAATTAACTAAGGGTCCGGCGATACAGGATGGGGAATATCTAGTTTCAGCGGAAAATTGGGTGCTTGAGAATGATACGAACTGTGAAGAAGCGGCCGAAAACGCCGAGACAAACTGTCTTCCCGGAGTAATTTGGGACTTTACGGAAATTGGAAAGGGAACTTTGACCACGAACAACCATACAAATGACTATGATTTCGTTTGGACGATAAAAGACGATAAGTTGATTATCAGGACGAATTGGCTTTATGAGCTTGAGAACGAATACGATTACGAATTGAACCAGAACGACGGAATTTTGACTCTAAAAGCAGGCGAAGAAGAGTATATATTCTCGGCTAACTTTGAAAATTAGAGAAAATATGGTATAATATTTTTATGATTTATCTTGATCATGCTGCAGCAACGCCTGTGTCAGAAAAAGTTTTGGCGGCGATGAAGCCGTATTTTTTAGATGATTTCTTTAATCCTTCAGCGGCATATCTTCCGGCAAAAAAAGTAGCCTCAGATTATGAGATGGCGAAAGCAACTATAGCGCATGCGATTGGAGCTAAAGGCTCAGATATTGTTATTACTGCCGGTGCGACCGAAGCGAATAACTTAGCGTTTACCGCTTTAACCTCCGGATGTCCCCTCGAAGCTTCCGCTGGTAAACTGGTCTTATATCTCGCGACGGAGCATGATTCGATTCGGCGCGTAGCCGAGCGGTATGGCGGAACAGAGATAAAAGTCCAGAAGAATGGGGTGATTGATTTAGGTGATCTTAAAGCGAAAATTACTGATGAAACACAGTTAATTTCGATAGCACTCGTGAATAATGAGCTTGGGACGATTCAGCCGCTCGCCGAGATTAGTACGATAATTCGCGAGATTAAGTTGGACCGCTTAAAGCGGGGGGTGAAGACGCCTCTATATCTACATTCTGATGCTTCGCAAGCGCTGAATCTTTTAGAGATTAATGTCGCAAGACTCGGGGTTGACCTTCTAACGATTAGTGCGGCAAAAACTTATGGGCCGAAGGGAGTCGGGGCATTATATGTTTCACATGATATTCGACTTCAGCCTTTGACGGTTGGTGGTGGACAGGAAAGAGGGCTACGCTCTGGGACCGAGAATGTAGCTGGGGTTATCGGATTTGCCGAAGCGGTTCGAGAAACGAAGGAACATTTAAATAGTAATCGAAAAAAATATAAGGAACTTAAAAAGACTTTACTAGACGAATTACAGGGATACGAATTAGTTAACAAAAAGCACTCTCTTGACAGTTTCATAGTTTTATGCTATAATGGTTTAG
Organism: Candidatus Saccharimonadota bacterium; assembly: GCA_017652715.1. Taxonomy (GTDB): domain Bacteria; phylum Patescibacteriota; class Saccharimonadia; order Saccharimonadales; family Saccharimonadaceae; genus Nanosyncoccus. Next base: position 7,926 of record JAGCAL010000040.1, read on the forward strand.
ATGCAGAGAGGTTGATTTTCTTGTTAGAAGACCGAGAGGTCTATGTTGCGACTGGGGCGGCTTGTGCGGCTAGTAAAGGTGAAAAGTCGCACGTTTTAAAGGCCATCGGGCTGCCCGAAGCCGAAATTGCCGGCTCGCTCCGCTTAACCCTAGGACAAACAAATACAAAAGAACAAATATTAGAGGCCGCGAAGATCATTAACGAAGTTGTCGAGGGCGAGAAAAAGAGGTTAAGGAATGGCTAAGACGGTTTTTGTTGGAATGAGTGGAGGGGTAGATTCGAGCGTTTCGGCATTGCTTTTGAAGGAACGGGGCTACCATGTTATTGGGGTTTATATGAAAAACTGGAGCATGGATCTGCCCGGGATGAAATGCCCTTGGGCGGAGGATCTTGCTGATGCAAAACGCGTTGCGGTAAAGCTTGGGATTGATTTTGAGGTTTGGGATTTCGAAGTAGAATATCGTAGGAAAGTCGTAGAATATATGCTCGAGGAGTTCAAAAAAGGCAACACTCCGAATCCCGACATTATGTGTAATCA
>JAGCAL010000041.1 GCA_017652715.1 Candidatus Saccharimonadota bacterium
AGCAATAGCGAGTTATAGTGCGGAACTTGGGCCGTTAGCAGGATCTTTGACGAAGACTTTGAAAGAATTAGCTATTGAGAAGGTTGCCTCGGAAGAAGGAGTGGAGTTTAACCCGGATTTGCACGATGCAGTGATGGTTGAAGGTGAAGGTGAAAAAGAGGTGATTGCGGAAACTTTGCGTCCTGGTTATTATTATGAAAATGAAGTACTACGTCCGGCGATGGTTAAAGTCGAGCGCGTCGCTTGATTTTTTCAGGGAAAGGTGATAAAATAATAGGAAATTTACAGTAAAAGTTATGGCTGAATATAAGTTGGCGCTGAAGAAGCGTGAATTAGTAGGTAAAAAAACTAAATTACTTCGAAAAGAAGGATTGATTCCGTCTGTAGTTTATGGTGTTGAAAAACCGGTACTTTTAGCGTCGGAATACGTGATGACCGAGAAGGTTTTAAACGGGGCTGGATACCACTCTCCGATTGATCTTGACATGGATGGTAAGAAACAGCTAGCGATTGTTAAGGATGTTCACATCGACCCAGTGAGCCGCAAGATTGTTAATATAGAATTTCAGGCAATTTCGGCGGATAAGGCGGTTGAGGCGACTACCCCGATTGTGATTGTTAATTTTGAGGCGTCGGATGCGTCGAAGATTTATCATTTCGCGATGACTCAGGCGCTTGAAGAGATTGATGTTAAGGCGAAGCCGGCAGATTTGCCGAAGAGCCTTGAAGTTGATGCGGCGTTTATGAAAGAGCTTGATGATAAGATTACGATTGCTAATATTAAGTTGCCGGCTGGCGTAGAACTTGCCGATAAGGAACTCGATCCTGAACAGGTAGTTGCTTCGCTTTATGATCCGGCAGCAGAAGCAGCAGCGCGTGAGGCTGAGGCTACTGAAACAGCCGAAACTCCAGCTGAAGGTGCTGAGGCTCAAACTGAGGGTGAAGAAAAGTCTGCTGAACCAGCTGCTTAAAGAGCTTTTTGATTTGCGATCAGCCTTTCTAGGAAGGCTGATTTTGCTTTTTCGGCATTTTTATTGTCTCCGTTCCAAGCATTTAAGGCTGGGTCTTGGAGTGCGCGTGCAAAAGAGAAGGTGACAGGCCAGGGGAACGGACCGTTTTTTATAATTTCGGCAAGGTTTTCAGTTGCTTGTTTTGGAGTTTGTCCGCCAGAGAGTAAGACTACGCCGGCCAGAGTTTCTGGTACATGTTCTTTTAGTATGTTAGCTGTACTTCTGCCGACTTCTTCTGGAGTAGATTTGGTTTCGAAATACTTGCCAGCTAGAATCATATTAACCTTCAAGATACAGGCGGGAAGTTTTACGCCATATTCTTTGAGCTTTTCGAATAGAGTATCGAGGATTTTTCCGGTTATTTCGGCGTTTTTCTCGATAGGATAATAGCCGTCATATACGACTTCTGGTTCTACGATTGGAACTAATCCGGCTGATTGGCAGGCTTTAGTATATTCGGCTAAGATGCGACAATTTTCGTTTATGGCTTCGTCGGTTGGGGTGAGAATTTGTCCGGAAGTATTGATTTTTAGCTCAAAAGCGGCGCGCCATTTAGCGAAGCGTAAGCCTAAATTATGGTATTCTTCCAATCTTTCGGGTAGACCTTCTAGGCCACGAGTCCAGGTTTCTAAGGAATCTGGGAATTTTTCTAAACCTTGGTCGACTTTAATGCCTGGAATGATTCGCCTAGAGATTAGGAAATTTACGAAATCTTGGCCATTATCGGCGGTTTGGCGGGCCGTTTCGTCGAATAGGATAACGCCGTTGACGTATTTTTCGAGGTCTGGAGCCGAGAGTAGAATGTTTCGATAATCTCGACGATTTTCCGGGGTATCTTCGATATTTAGCTTTTCAAATTTCTTTTTGATTGAACCGCCAGATTCATCGGCTGCCAAAATGCCTTTTGGTTTTAATAAGAGGTTAGCGGCGATGAGCTCTAGGCTTTCACTTCTATCGGTATTTTCGTTGAGACTTTTAAGTTTTTCTAAGGGAAGTACGGCGTCAAGGCGGGAGTTTTCGACATTTAATCTAGCGAGTTTAAGGCTTTCTTCGACGGAGGAACCGAGAATGAAGTTTCCCAGAATTGTAGCGGCGGCGATTGAATAGGCCGAGAGGTGGGTCAGCATGTCGACGCGTTCGATAGAGATATTTTCGGTAATATTAAGATAGCTGAGCTTGTTTTCAGAGATGGTGACGATTTTTTCGGGCTTAATTTCGGCGAATTCGGGCGCGTATAATTTCTCCGAAACATCTCCGTTATTTTCATGGAAGATCAGGTCGGCTCTCTTTAGTAGTTTATTAAGATTATCGTTCTCGAAGTTTTTAACGTAGAGAACTAATTTCGTTTTAGTCGATAGCTCTAGATAGGCGATGATTTTACTTCTAGTTTCGCTGTCTAGATTGGCGGAGCGGTCGATAAAGAGGTAGTCGACGGTTTCTGAGGGGGAAGAAAAGGTTGTTTTCTTGAATTTTGAGGGGGATAGGTAGCTAACTTGGCCGTCGGAGATTAAGATGTAACGATGGGCTAGTGTTGGATTAACATCAGTTTTTTCTTCGGAGAAGTCTAGTTTTGAATCAGAAATAAAGGCTTTTATACCGAGCTTTTGGAGAACTTCAAGAGAAACCGCTGCTCCGCCGAGACTACTGTTGCGACTGAAAAAATGGTGTTCGCT